>NZ_JACJFQ010000012.1:0-142061 GCF_014164835.1 Serratia sp. OS31
CATTGACACGGGATATCCTTTTCTTTATGAGATTTAAAAATATATTTTTAAATAAAATATATTTTTTATCTTCTGTCAATTTTCAACGCAAATTTGGCACGTCAGTGTCTTAGAGTGTGATCAGAACGACAAACGAGGCTCCGCAGCCTTGCCGGCCAGAAGGCACCTCACTCGCTATTCGCAAAGGATATGAATGAAAGGTCACTGGCGCTTTTATCGATAACCGCCAGTGAGTCAACAAGAAACGCGGCTGACAGAAAGGGATGCGCCAGTTTCAGGATTAACCAAAGAAGGAGGGCCCCGGCAAAGCATTTGACGTTAGCGCCAATGGCCGGCGTGAATCAGAATAGTGGCTGTAACCGGAAGTGCGGCAGTTCATTCCTGCCGCCTCAGCTTATTTTTGCCCGCGTGCCACTGCCCCGCCGTTAGCAAAATACGCCTTGATTCCCGCCAGAATAGATTCCGCCACCTGCTGCTGGAAATGGGTGGTACGAAGTTTGCGCTCTTCCTCTATGTTGCTGATAAACGCCGTTTCAACCAGGATAGAGGGGATATCCGGCGCCTTTAACACCGCAAAACCGGCCTGATCGACACGATTCTTATGCAAACGGTTAATTTTGCCCATTCGGTTAAGCACTTCCTTGCCGAATTTCAGGCTGTCGTTGATGGTCGCGGTTTGTATCAGGTCAAACATGGTGTGATCCAAATAACGATCGCCGCTTTTGCTGACGCCGCCGATTTGGTCCGATTCGTTTTGGGTCTGCGCCAGGAACTTGGCCGCCGAGCTGGTAGCGCCCTTGGTCGACAGCGCAAATACCGACGAACCGCGCGCGGCACGGTTGGTGAAGGCATCGGCATGAATCGACACGAACAGATCGGCACGCTGCTTGCGTGCCTTAGCTACCCTCACCTTAAGCGGAATGAAGACGTCCTCATTGCGCGTCATAAACACCTTCATGTTGGGCTCACGCTTGATTAAGGTGCTCAGGCGGCGGGCAATCTGCAGTACGATATCTTTTTCACGCGTTTTGAATTTGCCAATCGCCCCGGGATCCTCGCCGCCGTGGCCGGGATCCAGCATGATGACAATCGGCCGATCGCGCCCTGCCTTGCCGGCCTGCGGCGCTTCCGCTGGCAAAGTCCGCTCAAGATCGCCCTTGTTGTAATCTTCCAGTAACGCCAGCAGCGGATCATACTCCTCGCCGCTGCCAGCCTTGCTTGGGTACAGGTCCATCACCAGACGATTGCGGTATTCCGGCACCGGCGCCAACGTAAACATGTGTGGCGTGACGCTGCGTTTAAGCTCCAGCACCAGCCTGACGGTATTTTGATCGAACTGACCAACGCGCGCCTGTTTGAGGTAAGGATCGTCGGCGCGTACCTGGCCGACAATGCCCTTAAGCACGCTGTTGAGCTGCACGCCCTCGATATCCACCACCACGCGATCGGGGTTGGTCAACGCAAACTGTTTGTATTTCAGCTCAACGTTGGATTCGAGCGTCACTCGGGTATAGGTAGAAGAAGGCCAGACACGTACGGCGATGACGTGCGACGAAGCAGCGATGCCTACGCGACTCACACTCAGCAACCAGCTAGCGGCAACCCCCTGCAATAAACGACGGCGGCCCAGATTGTGATTTGAGTTTGGCATGCGACTCCGGCAGTGGTAACAGATTAAAACAGATGAAAAAAACACCAGTAAAACGGGAATGCCGAAAACTTTAACCAATCATTCCGGCGCTGTCATCAGAAAATCTTTTTATGGTTTTTCAATTTATTAACGATTCAGCGCCCTTAGCAAAGAAATAGAGACAATTTCCCACTTGCCATCAGACCAATAAAAGAATAAAAATACAAAAATATCGTATAAATATGCAAAAGAGGTTTGGCCGTGAAGGAACGTAGTACAGAGCTGGTCCAAGGATTCCGTCACTCAGTTCCCTATATCAACGCCCACCGTGGCAAGACGTTTGTCGTCATGCTTGGCGGGGAAGCCATAGAACATGAGAACTTTTCCAACATCGTCAACGATATCGGGCTGCTGCATAGCCTGGGCATTCGTTTGGTGGTGGTCTATGGTGCGCGGCCGCAGATCGACGTCAATCTGGCGCAGCATAATTACGAACCGATTTACCACAAGCATACCCGCGTCACCGACGCCCACACGCTAGAGTTGGTGAAGCAGGCGGCCGGCCTGTTGCAACTGGACATTACCGCCCGGTTATCGATGAGCCTCAACAACACACCGCTGCAGGGTGCGCACATCAACGTGGTCAGCGGTAACTTTATCATTGCTCAACCGCTGGGTATCGATGACGGCGTGGACTACTGCCACAGCGGCCGTATCCGCCGTATCGATGAAGAGGCCATTCATCGTCAGCTCGACAGCAACGCCATCGTGCTGATAGGCCCGGTCGCCGTTTCCGTTACCGGCGAAAGCTTTAACCTGACGTCAGAGGAAGTGGCGACCCAGTTGGCCATCAAGCTGAAAGCCGAGAAGATGATCGGCTTCTGCTCGTCGCAGGGGGTCACCGATCAGGAAGGCAATATCATCTCCGAACTGTTTCCCAACGATGCACAAAAACGCATCGAAGAGCTGGAAGAGAGCGGCGATTACCATTCCGGCACCGTGCGCTTCCTGCGCGGCGCGGTAAAGGCCTGTCGCAGCGGCGTACGCCGCAGCCACCTGATCAGCTATCAGGAAGACGGCGCGCTGGTGCAAGAGTTGTTCTCACGCGATGGTATCGGCACCCAGATCGTCATGGAAAGCGCGGAACAGGTGCGCCGGGCCACGATTAACGACATCGGCGGCATCCTCGAACTGATCCGTCCGCTTGAACAGCAAGGCATTTTGGTTCGCCGCTCGCGTGAGCAGTTGGAAATGGAGATCGACAAGTTCACCATTATTGAACGCGATAACCTGACCATCGCCTGCGCGGCGCTGTATCCGTTCCCGGAAGAGAAAATCGGCGAAATGGCCTGCGTAGCGGTACACCCGGATTACCGCAGCTCATCACGCGGTGAAATGTTGCTGCAGCGGGTGGAGAGTCAGGCGCGCCAGATGGGCCTGCGTAAACTGTTCGTGCTGACCACGCGCAGCATCCACTGGTTCCAGGAGCGTGGTTTCACCCCGGCGGAAGTTGACGTACTGCCAATGCAAAAACAGGCGTTGTACAACTACCAACGCCGTTCCAAAATTCTGCTGGCCGATCTGTAACCCCTGGCGGGCGCAGCATATGAACTGCGCCCCATTTATGTCCCTTACGTCGTTATCTGCAACCGCTCTGCCAAACCACTGCGCCGTTGGGTCGGGGTGCGGATCGCCCGTAGCAAAACGGCTTCGGTGGCATACAGCGAAAGCTGTTTCCGGGCCCGGGTGATCGCGGTATACACCAGTTCGCGGGTGAGCACCGGCAAAAAGTGATTGGGAAGTACCAGTACCGTATGATCGAACTCTGAGCCCTGCGATTTATGCACCGTCATCGCATAGGCGGTTTCATGCGCCGGTAAACGGCTCGGCTGCACCGACTTAATGCTGCCGTCCGGCAGTTGGAAATGAACGCGCAGCTCGCCACTCTCATCTCGCAAAGCAATACCAATATCACCGTTGAATAACCCCAGCGCGCTGTCATTACGCCCAATCATCACCGGACGCCCCGGATACCAACGCCCCGCGGTTCCTGGCTTACGCTGGATCAGACCGGCGCGTTGCAGCCCCGTTTCAATCCGCTCATTTAGCCCGGCAATACCGAATGGCCCCTCTCGTAGCGCGCACAGCACCTGGAATTGGCCAAACGCCGCCAGTATCGTCACCGCGTCGGCACCCGTCGCCACCTGCCGCAGATAATCACGATAGCCCGCCACGCAAGCATCCAATAGCGCCTGATAGTCTTGCGTTTCCGCCAACGGGTACCCCGTAACGTCGCTGAAGTTGCCACCCAGCGCCCAGGCCGCTTTCTTGCCATCCCCGGCATTTACCGCAAAAGCCAGTTGACCAATGCCCGAGTTGGCATCAAAGCGATAGCTCTTGCGCAGCAGGCACAAACTGTCGCGCACGGCCGCCTCGGCCTCGGCACTTTGTCCCTGCAGCAGACAACCGGTCAGCCGCGAGAGCTGCTCCGCCCGTGCCACGCTATAACCTTGCTCGGCAAAGCGGCAGATATCGCCCAGCACCGCGCCAGCCTCAACCGAAGCCAGCTGATCGCGATCGCCCAGGAAAATCACCCGCGCCTTAGCAGGCAAAGCGGCAATCAGGCGCGCCATCATCGGCAGGTCAACCATCGAGGCTTCATCGACCACCAGCACATCCAGATGCAGCGGGTTGCCACGGTGATAACGCATACGCTGGCTGTTGGGCTGAGCGCCTAACAGGCGGTGAAGCGTGGAGGCTTCCGTCGGGAACAGCGCACGTTGCTCAGGCGTTAGCGCCAGTTGCCTGCCGGCGCTGCCTAAGGATTCGGTCAGGCGGGCCGCCGCTTTACCGGTAGGTGCCGCCAACTGAATGCGCAAACGTCGGCCTTCGGCAAGCTGCACCAGCGCGGCCAACAGCTTGGCCACGGTGGTGGTTTTACCGGTGCCCGGCCCGCCGGAAATGACGGCAATGCGCCGCGTGGCGGCCACTGCGGCGGCAATTTTCTGCCAGTCCGGTTCGTCGCTCGCTTCGCCAAATAATTGATCGAGAATGGTGCGGAGCTCGGCTTCTTCAACCGCCTGATGGAGGCTGTCACCGCTGATAAATTCGGCCACCTCGCCTTCGTTCTGCCACATACGCTGCAGGTACAAACGCTGCTGTTGCAACACCATCGGCATCGCCGTGCTGCCATCGCCAACCGCCGCGCTGGCGGACAGACGCTGCTGCCATTCGGTCAGATTGGGTTGCCCGGCCGCCAGCCACACGGCCTGCGCCAGCTCTGGCTGACGCCCGTCAAAAAGATTCTCAGGCAACAACTGTTCCAGCATCAGGCAAACATGGCCGGCACCCGCCTCGGCGCTGAGGCAAGCAGCCGCCAACAAAATATCCGGCTGGTCCGCTGCCGCCACCACGCGGGCAAACTGTAAATCCAGCGGGCGCAGCACGCCGAGTGCCTGCGCCTGTTCCAGTAAAGCTATCATGGCTCATCCTCCGCCGTAATGGCCTCGCCGCTGAACAACCTGTCCATGCCTTCGACTAACGCTTGCTCTGGCCGACAGGCGAAGATGCCGTTGCCTGGATGCTGCGCATCCACCCCGCGCAGGAACAAATAAATCACCCCGCCGAAGTGCCGTTGATAGTCGTAGTCCACCAGCCGATGGCGCAGATAACGGTGCAGCGCCAGAGTATATAACTGATACTGCAGATCGTAACGGTGTTCCGCCATCGCCTGCTCCATCGCCGGCCGGGTATAGGCACTGCTGTCCTCCCCCAACCAGTTGGATTTGTAATCCAGCAGGTAGTACTTCCCCTGCCAGCAGAACACCAGGTCAATAAACCCTTTCAACATTCCCTGCACCTGTTGGAAATCCAGTGCCGGGCAGCGAGCAGAAAGCGGATCGTGGTTTTTCACCAGCGCATCCAGCTCACGGGCCTGCAACAGCCTGTCGATCGGCAGATAGAACTGCAGTTCGGCCTGCTTTTGCTGCGGCGCCAATGCCGACAGCACGACACCGGCATCATTGAGCGGGGTGTTGAGCAACACCTGCATCCACGCCAGCAGTATCGGTTGCCAATGTTCGGCAAAACCTTGCTGTTGCAGTTGCTCGAGCAGCCACAGCTCGTCAAGCGGTTGGGTAAAATCGAGCGTTTCAAACAGGCTGTGCAAGAAAGTCCCCGGGGTAGCACCGCGTGGGAAAGTGTGGGGTGTGAGCGCTGGCTCACTGTTCTGAGCTTGCTCGCCTGCGGCATCAACATCCAGCCGCGGCAATAAATCCTGCATCAGGCCTGCGCCGTGCTGTTGCAAGCCGGTATAGCTGGTCACTCGCCAAAAATCCTGCACCTGACGTGAAAAACCTTTGGCGGCCAGCTCGCTCAATTCCGACGTTTGCGGCAACCAGGGCTGTTCATCCAGCGTGTCGACCAGTGACAGCGCAACGCCTTCCCCGACAAGCTGTTGCAGGCATTGCTGCAGATAGGCCGCATCGCCAGCCTGGCCGGCTTGCACCAGATAACCCAGCGCACTGCGGTGTAAATCGGTATCCCCCTGCTTCTTGCGGGTGCCTTGGATCAGCGGCGCAATACCGATGCTGCAGTGATACACCGAACGGGTCAATGCCACGTACAACAGGCGTAAATCCTCCGCCAGCCGCTCCTCCTCCGCCCATTCGATACTTTCTTCATCGGCGTTGAGGTCAAGCAAAGCCTGGAAGCTCTGGCGATCGTGATACAGCACCTGCTGCTGTTGGCGGAAATTACCGACGAACGGCAGCCACACCAGATCAAATTCCAGCCCCTTGGATTTATGGATGGTGATCACCTGCACCAGATGGCGATCGCTTTCGAGGCGTAACTGTTGGTTGTCAGACTGACGATTGGGTTGGGCAATCTGCTGCGCCAGCCAACGGACCAGCGCATGCTCGCTGTCGAGCTGTGCTGAGGCTTCCTGCAGCAGTTCCCCCAAATGCATCACGTCGGTCAATCGACGCTCGCCACCCTGAGTGGCCAACAGGTTTTCTGCCAGATGGCGCTGCTTCATCACCTCGCGCAACATCGGCAATACTCCCCGGCGCAGCCAGAGGGTGCGGTAGTCGTCAAACTCGTTGACCAGCTTATCCCAGGCACGCTCATCCTGATTCAAACTGTCCAGCACCAATGTGTCCAATCCCATCAATCCGGTCGCCATGGCGCTGCGCAAGGTGCGCTCCTGCTCCGGTGCCAGCACGGCCTGCAGCAACCACAGCAAATCCTTGGCCTCTGGCGTATCAAACACGCTGTCGCGGTTGGACAAGTAAACCGAAGGAATGGCCAGCGCACTGAGCGCATCGCGAACTAACGCCGCCTCGTTACGGCTACGCACCAGCACCGTAATGTCTGAAGCCTGCACCGCCCGGCGTTTATCACCATCCACCAGCCAAGCCTGCTGCTGTTGCCCGGCGCTTAGCCAGTCACGGATTTGCGTGGCGCACAGGCGCGCCATCAGTTGTTGGTACTCACTAACGCCAACACCTTCTCCCTGCTGCAGCCAGAATTGCATTGCCGGTTGCGGTTGGTTTTGCAGTTCAAAAGCCAAGCCCCGGTTTTTTGCGGCGGCGGCCACGTCGATAAAGGGAATTTGGCTGAACAGGAAGGGTTTTTCCACCTGAGCAAACAGATGGTTAACGCTGCCGACCATTGCCGGTGACGAGCGCCAGTTGGTCTCAAGCGTATAGTGGGCGCTTACCTCTGAACGGGCTCGCATATAGGTAAAGATATCGGCGCCACGGAAGGCATAAATCGCCTGTTTCGGATCGCCGATCAGCAGCAGGCCGCATTCGGGTCGGCCAACGTAAAGCTTTTGGAAGATGCGGTATTGCTGCGGATCGGTATCCTGGAATTCATCGATCATCGCCACCGGATAACGCTGACGGATCGCCTGCGCTAAGCGATCGCCGCCTTCACTGTGCAGTGCCGTGTCCAGACGGCTTAACAGATCGTCAAAGCCGAGTTCAGCCCTTTGGCGTTTTTCTTGCTGAATGGAGAGGCGTATCTCGCTCAATGCCCGCGCCATAATCAAATCACGCAGCGTCAGCGGCTCATCAAAGAGTTCGTCGATTGCCACAAACAACGGATGACGCGGCGGCTCGCCTTTTTTAGTTTTATCCAACAGCACCGACTGGCGGAACTTGTCGAGCTCTTTCGGTAGCTGGTAATCCTGCGTTTCCAGCGCGACCCATTCGCCGACCTTATGCAGCCAGTTGGGCAGGTGCTTGCTGCTGTAGCTACGCTTGTCAACGCCGGACTGGCTGATTAACGCTTCCAGATCGCTGGCTGTCGCCCCCCACTGAGCTTTAATGGCGTCAATACGCGCCACGATTTGCTCATGGCGCATCAGCACCGTTTCGTCCTCTTTCGGCGGTCGTCGCAACAGCGGCGCTTCGCCATGCAAATAACCGGAGAGATCGGCCAGTAGTGCTTCCGGGCCGCTCCATTCCTGGCTGACCGCCCGGGCCACGCCCAGCGGCAACGGGTAACAATGGCGACGCCAAAAATCCGCACAGGCCTGGCGACGCAGCGGCAACTCATCCTGAACCAGCGTTTGCTCAAACAGAATGCCGGACTCGAAGGCGTTGTGGGTCAGCATACGCTGACAAAAACCGTGAATGGTGTATATCGCCGCTTCGTCCATCTGCCGCTCGGCCGCCAACAGCTGCGCAGCGGCGTCGGGCAGATCTTTAATCTCCGCCATCAGCGAGGTAAATAACGGATCCTTGCTGCGGCCACGGACGCAGGCAATACGCAACCCGTGGATATTGCTGCGAATACGCCCACGCAACTCCTCGGTGGCGGCCTCGGTAAAGGTCACCACCAGGATCTCCTCTACCGTCAACGGCCGGGAAAAAGCCGCCGCCTGGCCCAGACCAAGCAGCAGGCGCAGATACAGCGCCCCGATGGTAAAGGTCTTGCCGGTCCCCGCCGAGGCTTCTATCAACCGTTCGCCAAACAGCGGCAACGTTAGCGGGTCAAGCCGCTGCGGGGCCGTTTCCGTCATGGCGTAGCGACCTTACGCGGCAGAGTTTGCTGCAGTGCGGACGCATTAGGATAAGTCACCCAGTCCGGCTGCACGGCATAATCGGCCTTCTCCTGGCCGCTGCCGCTCACCTGCGACAACACCGCCAGGCCCTGAGGCTGGATCACCGCCTGATGGAAATAGTCCGCCAATTTGACCGGCGTCAGCTGTTTGATCTGCTCAATCAGCTTATGACGGGTATCAAACGCGAAATTACCGCGATCGAAGTCATTGGCAAAACGGCCAGCCTCTTCACTCAGGGTTTGCGGGCGCTGTTTCAACTCGTTGATCATCGCCTGCTTGTACTGTTCGAAGTCGGCCGGTTTCATCTCACGCAGGCGTTTTTCGGTTTTCGGGTAGAAATCCTGATAGCGCTGATACAGATATGCCGGCTGCTTGCTGTTGCTTTGCAACAGGAAACCAATCCCCCACTGCCGCCCTACGGACATCGGGAAAGCAAATACCGCATAGCCCAATTGCTCCTGGGTACGCAGTTGGCTGTAGAACCACGGCTGAATAATCTGCCCCAACAGCGAGCTGTAGGCCATGCCGGTCACTTCGTCATAGCCGGTCGGCACATAGACCGCTGCCAGCGCCGAGTCGGTGCTGCTGCCGGCACGCTGCAGGTTGGCCAGCTGTTTTTTAGCCACTTCAACGTCTTCGCCGTGCCACCATTCAATGCCGGTGCACCCCAGACGGTGTTTCAACGTGGAGGCCAGCGTGTCCACCTGTTGCTTGCTCATATTGCCCACCACCAGCAATTCCGGCGTCGCTTCCGCCAACAGGCTGTCGCGGTAGGCCAGCACGTCTTTCAGCGTCAGGGTTTTCAGCACCTCACGGCGCTCGCTGCGTTCGGAGTACGGCACGCGGGAAACCATCTGCACCGGCTGAATCGCCAATTCGAAAGCTTTGCCCTTCTCGGCAGAATCCAGTTGCTCCAAATACCAGGATTTGGCCTGTGCCAGTTGGTCTTCCGTCGGCGTGAAGCTGGAGTACCCCTCAATCAACGACGTCAGCAACTGCGGCAGACGCTGAGTGAAGCCGTTGGCGTTGAATTGCAGACCGTTGTTCGGTGAAGTAGAGAAACTAAGTCCGCCCACCGAGGCCTGATAGCTCAGCTGATCCAGCGAAATTCCCGCCAGATAGTCGGTCAACGAGAACAGCACCTGGTTGCGCGCCGAGTCCATGGTTTTTGCATTGCGGAATGCCACTGTAACGTCGGCTTTAGGTTCGTCGGCAAAGTAGCGGCTCGGCATATACAACACGCGCAGGCCCGATTGATCGACCACCATCTCCGGTTTTTTGAATTCGTGCGAAGGCTTGGTCAGGCTGAAATCATCAGGAATATACGGGTTCAAGGCCGGCAACGACAGGCTGATCCCCTTGCCCAATTGCTGCCACTGCTCAAAACGCTGCGGCGTGATCTTATCGACCTGATAAGGCGCATTGACGAAGTAAGCCGTTTTGTTGTGGGGCTCATTCGGGCTGACAAACCAGATACGCGCATTTTGCGGCGTCATGGCGTCCAGACGCTCGGCAATCGCTTTGGCGTCATAGCGATCGGCCAGGTAAGGCGCATCCAGCGTATGTTCGACCGGCACGCGCAGCATGGTATCCACCAACCATTCGATATAGTCCATATCACGGGTGATCGAGGGATAGCGGAAATCCAGATTCAGTACGTGGGAGATCTCATCAAAGTAGCTCTGCTTGATGCCTTCGCTGCGCAACATTTTCAGGTAGTTGAAGATAGCCGCGACCACCTCGTCACGTTTGGCCAGGCCTTTATCGGTCAGCGAAACGCTGATCGAAAACACCCCGCCGTTGCGATCCACCATAGGATCGGCCCCGGCATTGATTGCATCCGCCAGCCCTTGCTTCTGCAGCCAGTCCGACAGCGTGTTTTGGCTGCGGTTGCCAATCAGGTAACCGATATAGGTGTCAGTTTTACTGCGGAACTCAGCGCTGTTGTTGTCGATGCGGAACTCGACCTTCAACTGCTTGCGCGGCTGGGCCGGCACATAGTGAATAATGATCCCCTGCTGCTCAGGCGTGACGGCCGGCACGGTTATCGGCGGTACGCTGGCATCATGGTTAGGCACGCGGCCAAAGGTTTTGGCCGCCAGTTCAGCCAATGCCGGCAAGGGTTGGTTACTGTACAACACCCCCATCATCAGATTGGCGGAATAATAGCGTTGATAGAATGCCGTTAGCTCGTCGTGCAGCTTGCTACCGGGCTTGTCTTTCAGAGTATCGAGATTACCGCCGGAGAAGCGCGCGCTTGGGTGAGCCGGGTTCAGCGTCTCCGCCCCGACCTGCGCCATGCGCATACCGTCCCGTGAACGCGCCATCGTCAGTTCGGCATTCACTGCATTGCGTTCGCGATCGGCATTGCCGGGATCCAATATCGGCTCGGCGATAGCATCCGCCATGCGGTCTACCGCCGGGGCCAACGCATCGTTTTCCACTTCCAGATAGAATGCGGTGCGGTAAGAGGCGGTGCTGGCGTTATGGCTGCCGCCGTGTTTCTTCAGAAACTCCGACAGATTCTCCGGCTGCGGGTAGCGCTTGGATCCCATCAGCACCATGTGCTCCAGGTAGTGCGCCAGCCCAAGCTGGCTGTTCGGATCCTCCAGCGAGCCCACCGGCAGCGCCAGCGCCGCCAGCGATTTTGGTGCCTGGGCATCGGACACCAGCAGCACGGTCATGCCGTTCGTCAACTTGATCGCCTGATACTGTCGCGGATCGTGATCGCTTTTGTTGATCTTCTCCGCCAGCGGTTGCCATCCCTGTGCGGCCCAGCTCAACGGTGCCCAAAACATAACCAATAATACTAACCCGGTGATGCGGGCCAACTGTCTGCGCATATCCAAAATAAACCCCTATTCTGACGCCATCGCGCCAAATCCCTGACGTTGACGGCGTACATCAAAACAACACAATCAAAATCTGTACCCTATGAATTTCAAGCTGCGGCTAGGCGGCCAGCTCACTCATCCCCAGGCGCTTACTTTAGTAAGTAACTGGGGTGAGTTAGTGCAGGTAACAACGCTGCAGCTTGAAAGGCGACGGGTCTATATGCTTGTACGTTATGTCAGACCAGAGCTGACCCCGATAGTTGAATATAACCCTAAATATTTTTACCACCTCCCGGCAATCAGTACCACCGGGGGATTGTTACCCAAGGTTATGCCGCGCAACCGGCAGCAGGTAACGCTCTGTTTCGGCCAGAATTTGCGCTAAATAAGTATTATCCAACTGCCGGAAGACACGTTGCACATAAGGGTCCTCACCTTCTCCCGGAATGCGCTGATCGCCCTGCCAGGTCTGCAGCAGCTTGGCTCGAGCCTTGATTTGCACGTCCTCATCCCAGTCAATCTGCTGCGTTTCCGGCTGGTAACATTGGCTCAGCCAAGCCCAGCCGCTTTTGTTCAGCAACAGCAACGGCTGACACAGACCTCGCTGATAACCGGCCACCAGTTCAGCCAGTTGTTCGCGGGCATCTTGCGCGCTCAGGGCGGCAAAACGCCAGGCTGCCCCTTTGCGACCGTAAATACGGCTTTCCCCTGTGCCACCGGCACAGCAGTACACCAGGTGCTCCAGCCACAGCAATATCCCATCGACGGCCGACAGGGTGGATGGCCGCCAACGCAACAGTCCATCTTCCTGAACCTGATGCAACCAGCCGCTAATGCGCACGTCGGCGATGTCGATATCCAGTTCCAGACTGTGCCCCTCACTGCGCTCTGCCCGCACCTGCTCAGCCAGTTCAGCCATCTCTTCCTGCTGCTTCTGCCAATAAATTTCACCGAATGGGCCAAAAGGCAATCCGCCGGCGGCACGAACCCGCTGAAACAGGCGAGTGGCGTCTTCACCATCAATCAGGGTATTCAGCAGCTGGCTATTGAACTGATAGCGGCTGAGATTATCCAGGGTAAAGGGCTCTTCATCCGGCAGTTCGGTTTCTTCCAGAATGAAACTGACCCCCAGGCGAAGTTGGAAGAAGGCGCGGATAGGATGGCGATAGAATCGCAGCAAGTCATCCAGCAAGATCTGGGTCTGCGCTTCCGGCAACAGTGGCTGATTAAACGGCGGATGAGCAGCCCC
This sequence comes from Serratia sp. OS31, assembly GCF_014164835.1. Classification (NCBI taxonomy): domain Bacteria; kingdom Pseudomonadati; phylum Pseudomonadota; class Gammaproteobacteria; order Enterobacterales; family Yersiniaceae; genus Serratia; species Serratia sp. OS31. Next base: position 12,786 of record NZ_JACJFQ010000012.1, read on the forward strand.
TTTTCCGTCGGCGGCCGGCAGCCATTCCGCGGCGTAGCTCTGATCTTCGGTTCCGGGCAGGAAGTTCTCGGCGGCAAACGGCATGCGCGAGTGCCAGTTAAGCAAGTGCTCACCCACCCGTTGCGCGCTGCCATCCGCGTCCAATGCCTCATCCCCCGGCAGGCAGTAGCTCTGTTCAAGGTATTCCAGCAGTTCGGTCACCAGCACCGAGGGATAACGTTCGCTGTTATCCTGAATGGAACGGCCAATAAAGCTGATATACAGCCGTTGCTGCGCCGACAGTATCGCCTCCAGAAACAGATAGCGGTCATCGTCACGGCGGCTACGATCGCCGCGCTTGACCTGCTGCGCCATCAGATCAAAGCCTAACGGCGGCAACGTACGCGGATAAACACCGTCGTTCATGCCCAGCAGGCAAACCACCTTGAACGGGATGGAGCGCATGGGCATCAGGGTACAGAAATTGATTTGCCCGGCGAGGAAACGCTGGCTGATCCGCTCCTGATCGAGGCGCGACGCCAGTTCATCTCGCAGGATGGACAGCGGCACCTCATCGGGATAACGGGCCGCCAATCCGAACTCGAACAGCTTGTTCCACTGCTGCTCAATCAGCGCCATCACCACTTCGGTTTCATCGTCCTGCTCAAAGAAGGTCTCCAGCAGTTGGCGGCACAACGGCTGCCATTCCGGCAGGGTACGCAGTTGCCCCAGCCGTTGCCGCCAGAGGCTCAAGGCCGCCAGCAGCTCAGCTAACTGCCCAGCCAGCTCGGCGACCAATCCGCTCGACTCGTCGTAGGGCAAGACCCCCTGCCAGTCACCGGCATTGCTGTCCATGGCGTAGCCCAACAGCATGCGCGTAATGCCAAATTGCCAGGTGTGTTGCCCGGTGGCGGGCAAATCCAGTTCACGAACGTTGTCGTCATCCAGGCCCCAGCGTACGCCGGATTCACCCACCCAGTGGCGCAACAGACGCAAGCCCTCTTCCCGGATGGAGAATCGCGCCGCCAGTGCTGGCACCTCCAGCAGCGCCAGCACCTGCTCTGAGGTAAAGCGGCTCTGCGGCAGATCCAACAGTGAGATAAACGCCTGCAGCGCCGGGTGGGCCTGGCTGGCTTTGCGGTCTGAAATGGCAAACGGCAGGTAGCGTTCCGGAGAAGCATTGCCGAATACCGCCTGGATATAAGGCGTGTAATTGTCGATGTCCGCCACCATCACAATGATATCGCGCGGCGTCAGCTCGGGGTCGTCCGCCAACATGCTCAATAACCGATCGTGCAACACCTCGACTTCACGCTGCGGGCTGTGGCAAGCGTGCAGGCTGATGGAGCGATCGGCAGGATCCAGTTGTCGTTTGGTGGCGCTGCTTTCCAGCGTTTCCGGCGTGGTGCCGATAACCGCACTGTTCTTCAGCTCCAGCATATCGTACTGAATGCCATGCAGCAGGTTGTCCGCAGGGATATCGACAAATGCGAAAACTTCCTGCGCGGATTCGATCTGCGACAGTAAAAAGTGGTGGTCGCGTCCCAACTTGCCCCATGAGGCCAACAGCGGGTTCGGCAGGTCTTGCTCTCCGGCTTCATTAAACAGTGCGGCGGCATTATCAGGATCTTTGAATAACGCATATTCGGTTTGATCCTGATAATGGCGTCGTTTGCGGCTCTGCAATTTCGCCAGGAATGATTGGCTCTGAATATCCCCCCAGTAGTAGCGGCACGGGTTAGTGAACATCAGGTGAACATCAATGTGCCTGCCCAGCGCCTGGAGGGCTTCCAGATAGACCGGCGGCAATGCCGAAATGCCGCAGATAAAGACCCGTGGCGGCAATCCTGCCGGGGGCTGCTGCGCCTTTTCCAGCTCGTTGATAAAACGGCGATACAGGTTGGCGCGATGCCATTCCGGCTGCCCCAATTCCGCGGTGTACTCTACCAGGCGCGCCCACAGCGGAGCCTGCCATTGCTGCGCTTCCGCCAGTCCGTCAACGCGTTCGCCCTTCTGCCAGCTTTCCAGCCATTGCGGGCGATACACCAGGTATTGGTCAAACAGGTCTGCCACCCGACCGGCCAGCTGATGAATTTTACGTTTGTCGCCGTCGTCGGTGAGGTAATGCTGCAGCGGCGCAAATTCGGGCTGGGTGAGTAAATCGGGCAGCAGCCACATCAGCTTCCAGGTCATCGCGTCTTTGCTGAAGGCGCTCTCTTTCGGGATACCCGGTAACACCCGGGTAAACATGTCCCAGATGAAGGTAGCCGGCAGGGGGAAAGCGATGTTGGCGGCGATGCCGAACTGCTCCGCCAGCTGCATCTGCAACCACTGTGCCATACCGGGGCTCTGCACCAGCACCACTTCCTGTTGGAAAGGATCGGCCAAGGGCTCCCTGGCTATCAAAATGCTGGTCAGCGTTTTTAACACGTCCAACTGATTGGAGTGATAAACCTTAAACATTGGGCGCTCCCTTAAAACAAAATATGTGCCGGATCACTGGCGCATGCAGTACCAACGACTGAGTTCCGCCCACTGGCGTTGGGGCGTTTGTATTCTTACCACTAATCGCTGGCAGGCAGCCTGTGGGCTGCTCAAGCCGGTCTCACGCCGCCAGCCGAGTGCCAGTGGCGGCAGCCCGGCATCCGTGCGCCCGGTAGCGGCGAACACTTCCAGATGCTGATGCGCCAACGACCACGCCTGTCGATACTGCCACTGACGCTGGAACGACTGCAACAGCACCTGATGATACTGTAACAACCCCAGCAGCGACACCGCGAACAGCAACGCGGCAATCAGGACCTCCGGCAAGCTGAAGCCCCGCTGACGCCATAAGGTTGCGTCAGAGGCATCCGTTGGGTTAATCCTCACAGTCCGCCTGCTTTTTTTCAGGGCAAAAATCCAGCCACCCGCCGGTTTCTGCCCTGAGCGCAATCTCTCCGGCTGCGCCCTCAGGTTTGGTCCGTTGATATAACCGCAAAGGCTCTGCGCCATTCATCGGTGCTTCACCACGCAGCAGGACAATGCCCGCCTGGGAGGATAATTTTGCGCAGGCGCGTAGCGCATCGGCTTGCCGGCACCACCAGCCACTGACGCTCAGTTGCCCGCGAGGCCAGGTCTGGGCCACCCCCCAACTGAGCGCCGAAGCGGCCTGATTGTAAGCCCGTAAATAGCGCTTCTCGTCGGTCGCCAGCAGCAAAGCGCTATCCAGTTGCCGGTGCTGGGCATTCAACAGCATCAGCCCCATCACCAACAGCATCATCACGGCCGCCAGAGTACTGCCGCCCCGCTCTGCGCCGGCGCTCATGGCAGCGAAGCCATATTGACCGCCCAGACCAGGCTGCGACGTATGCCATCGTCCGCTTTCGAACGGCCACTCAGCGCCAGCGCAGCCCAGGTTTTACCGCTGTCACCCAGATGCGTCTTGATGCTGAAGGCTTCGATGCGCACTTCGTCGTTATCGAGCAGGCGTTCCCAGCCACCGCCCCGACAATGGTTCACACCCCGCTGCCCTTCCAACATTCCCTGACGCAGGCGATAACCGAAATAGTCGGCATCAGCGCCGGAATCCTCCCAACGACCATTACGGCTGATGTCATAGGCGACTATCACGCAACTGCCCGCTGCTTCTCCGGGAAGGTGGCTAATCAGTATCGGCTGCCCACGGCACTGCCCGGCGCAGAAACCGGCTCGACGCAGATCTTTCTCAATGCCAAAGGCCAACTGCCGCAATACCGATTCCAGCCGGTAGTGCCTGCCGACATCGACACTGTGCTGACGCAACACCGGATAGGTTTTGGCGGCAGCAAGCGTAATCAGGCTGCCAAAGGTTAATGCCAGCATGACCTCCGGCAGCGTAAAACCCCGCTCTAAGGCTGACATAGCGCAATCCCCCTTATGCTCATCCCTTCACTGCACAGCCGCAGCCGCCCCTTGGCAGACAACACCAGTCTCAGGCTGCCTGCACCGTTGCTGAGCACCATATGCCCCGCCTGCGCGTTATTGCGCAGGCCATAAAACCCCATATCTTTTTGGGTGTGGCCCGCCAGCCGCACATCAGGGTAGTGCGGCTTGAAGATGTCATCGTCGAATGCAGCGCAATTCACAGGCGTTTGACCTTCGCCGATACACCAGGCCGTTCCGGGTTTAATCCCCAGCAGCGCCGTGCGGTTGTGCCAATTGGCATCAGCCTGCAACCGGTTGAGAAAAGCCAGCAGTTGTTGTGCGGTGTGTTCCAACCGCAAAGCCTGCTGATAATGACGCCAGTGGCTGACGCCCCAGCCCGTCAGCAGACCCGCCAGGGTAATCACCACCAGCAGTTCTATCAGCGTCATGCCGCGCTGGCCATCGGGGTTAAAATTCATCTCGTCGTTCATGCCGGCCAGTGTAATCAGGCGCACAACAGGATAAAGGGGGGCTTTTCGGCCCTGAAGCGCACCGCGCAGGCTTTCTATGCAATAGATGAACAAGCACAACAAAATGCGATGCAGTGCGCAGAGAGGGAACGGCAGGAAAAGATAAGGGCGCAACCTGTGCGCCCTCGGGGATAACCTATGCGGGAAAAGTCAGATGGCAACCGGTGCCTTGATTGGAGGGTGCGGATCGTACCCTTCGATTTCAAAATCTTCGAAACGGTAATCGAACAGCGATGCCGGTTTGCGTTTGATCACCAGCTTCGGCAAGGCACGCGGTTCACGCGTCAGCTGCAGCTGGGTTTGTTCCATATGGTTGCTGTACAGGTGGGTATCGCCGCCGGTCCAGACGAAATCACCCACTTCCAGATCGCATTGCTGCGCCATCATATGCACCAACAGCGCGTAGCTGGCAATGTTGAACGGCAGGCCGAGGAACACATCGCACGAACGCTGGTACAGTTGGCATGACAATTTGCCGTCCGCCACATAGAACTGGAAGAACGCATGGCATGGCGCCAGCGCCATCTGATCCAACTCACCCACGTTCCAGGCCGAGACTATGATGCGGCGTGAATCCGGATCCTGTTTCAGTTGGTTCAGCACCGTGGTCAACTGGTCGATCTGACGGCCGTCTGCGGCTCCCCAGGCACGCCACTGTTTGCCGTACACCGGGCCAAGGTCGCCGTTTTCGTCGGCCCACTCGTCCCAGATGCTAACCTTGTTTTCCTTCAGGTAAGCCACGTTGGTGTCGCCGTTCAGGAACCACAACAGTTCATGGATGATCGAACGCAGGTGACATTTTTTGGTGGTCACCAACGGGAAGCCTTCCTGCAAATTGAAACGCATCTGGTGGCCGAAAATCGACAGCGTGCCAGTGCCGGTACGGTCGGCTTTAGGGGTGCCCTCGGCGAGCACTTTGTTCATCAAATCCAGATACTGTTTCATTTGTTCCTCACGACAGTTGTTGCTGCGGGCGACGACGATACGCCCAAATCATCATAATAATACCGGCCACCACCATAGGAACGGACAGGATCTGCCCCATGCTGATTACGCCGTCGAACAGGCCGAGCTGGGCATCCGGCTGGCGGAAAGCTTCGACGATAATGCGGAAGATGCCATAACCAATCAGGAACAGGCCGGAGACGGCCCCCATCGGCCGCGGTTTGCGGATAAACAGGTTCAGAATGATAAACAGCACCACGCCTTCAAGCAGCAGTTCATACAGCTGGGACGGGTGGCGCGGCAGCACGCCGTATTGATTCAGGATCGGCAGCAGCTGCGGATCGGCGGCGGCAAGCGCTACGTCTTCCGCTCGTGAACTTGGGAACAACATCGCCCATGGGGTATCGGTGGTAACACGGCCCCAGAGTTCGCCGTTGATAAAGTTGCCCAAGCGGCCGGCGCCCAGGCCGAAGGGGATCAGCGGGGCAATAAAATCAGAAACCTGGAAGAAGGTGCGTTTGGTACGGCGAGCGAACCAGAACATCACCAGAATAACCCCCATCAGGCCGCCGTGGAACGACATACCGCCATCCCAGACTTTGAACAGATAGAGCGGATTATCCAGGAACAGCGGCAGGTTATAGAACAACACATAGCCCACGCGGCCACCGATGAACACACCGAGGAAACCGGCATACAGCAGGTTCTCTACTTCATCCTTGGTCCAGCCGCTGCCCGGTTTGTTGGCTCGGCGCACCGCCAGCCACATGGCAAAAACGAAGCCAACCAGGTACATCAGACCGTACCAATGCAGAGAGACCGGGCCGATAGAGAAAATCACCGGATCAAATTTAGGAAACGCCAGATAGCTATTGGTCATCTATCACCACAACATGTCTATTATTCTTCCCCATCCGGGGGCGGCAGGTGCCAAACGCGGTGAAACGCAGCAGGAGCACTTTTTCCGTTGCTTTCAACACAGTGAGGAGGCGGATAATAGCATAAGCTTAAGCGTCTCCGGACTGGACTGCTGGGAAAAGTTCTGTAAAAAAATCAGTCAGCCTGCGGCGTTACTTGCCGCCGCGGATCAACCCGCCCATGCCGCGCCGCTCCATAAACGCCGCCACCTGATGGCGCACTTCGGTGGTCATTTGGGCACTGAGAACCCGCTGGGCCAGCACTTCAGCATCGGAGAGCTCAATATGCCGCAGCAGATATTTGATACGCGCCACGCTACGTCCGTTCATGCTCAGGTTGCGGTAGCCCATGCCCACCAGCAGCAAGGCTCCCATGGGATCGCCGGCCAGTTCACCGCACAACCCCACCGGCAGCCCGACGGCCTGGGCCTGAACGACAATCATCTTGAGCACCTGCAGCATGGAAGGATGCAGGCTGTCGTAGAGCGACGCCACCCGGGTATTGTTGCGATCCACCGCCAACAGGTACTGGGTCAGGTCGTTGGTGCCGACCGAAATAAATTCCACCCGCCCGGCCAGATGCGGGATCAGGAAGATCATCGAGGGCACTTCCAGCATTACGCCAAGTTTGGGTTTGGGAATTTCATACCCCAACACCTCTTCCACTTCCCGTCCGGCGCGGTCGATCAGGCGTCGGGCCTCGTCGATCTCTTCCAGACTGGTGATCATCGGCAGCAAAATGCCCAGATTGCCGGTACCGGCATTGGCACGCAGCATGGCGCGCACCTGGATCAGGAAGATTTCCGGCTGATCCAGGGTAATGCGGATACCACGCCAACCCAGACAGGGGTTTTCTTCGCTGATAGGCATATAAGGCAGTTGCTTATCGGCGCCGATATCCAGCGTGCGCAGCGTCACCGGCTTGTTCGGATAGAGCTGCAACATGCCCTGATATTGGGCGACCTGTTCCTCTTCGGAAGGGAAGCCACTCTGCAGCATAAATGGAATTTCGGTACGGTAGAGGCCGACGCCATCGACGCGCCCTCCTAGCAATTGCTCGTGTTCCGGGCTAAGACCGGCGTTGAGCATCACCTGCACTCGCTCGCCGCTTTTGAGCTGGGCCGGCTGTTCGACGTCGTCTTCCGCCAATCGGCTTAATTCCAGCTCTTCGCTGATCAACCGCTGGTATTCCTGCACCAGCACCGGTTCCGGATCAACCAGCAGCTCGCCGCGATAGCCATCGACAATCAGCAGGCGCTGGCTGAGCAATGCGGGTTGAATATCGGCCCCCATCACCGTCGGCACGCCCATCGCACGCACCAAAATGGCCGCGTGGGAGTTGGCGGCACCGTCGCGGACCACCACGCCTACCAGCCTTTCCTGTGGCATTTCGGCCAACAGGGTAGCGGTCAGTTCATCGGCCACCAGCACAAAACGCGCCGGCCACTGGGTTGCGCCCTGAGTGGTATCGTCGAGGTGGAATAAAAGGCGCTGACCGAGCGCGCGCAGATCGCTGGCGCGCTCGCGCATGTAGGTGTCTTGCAGGCTGGCGAACTGGGCGGCAAAGACTTCGATCACCTGTTTCACCGCCCATTCGGCTACCGAGCCGGCATCGATCTCGGCGAAGAGTTCGCGCTTGAGGCGAGCGTCGTTCAACAGGTGAGAGTAAAGATCGAAAATCGCCGCGCTCTCTTTTTGCGAACTGGCGGCAAAGCGCTTGCTGAAACGGCGGAACTCCGCCCCGGCTTCTTCCAGCGCCTGGGTCAGGCGTTCACGTTCGCTGGCGGTATCGAGCGTTGAGGCCTTGTAAACCTGATCGAGTGACGGCTGGCTGCTGTCTTGCCAACCTTCAGCCACCGCCACGCCTGGCGATGCCGCCAGCGCACGAATGCGCGTCTGGCGATACTGGCCAAAAAGAGCGTTAAGCTGCGATTGGGAAAGGATACCGGCCATTTGCGTGGCCAGCGTCACCATAAAAGACTCTTCGCTTTCGTCAAACTGGCGCAGCTCACGCTGCTGAACCACCAATACGCCCAGCAATTGGCGGCGATGAATGATCGGCACGCCAAGGAAGGATCGGAACCGATCCTCCTTCACCTGGGGAATATATTTGAAGCTGGGGTGGCTCTGCGCGTCCGCCAGGTTTATCGGCTCCGCACGGCGCCCAACCAGGCCGACGATGCCTTCATCAAAGGCCAGTGCGATAGTGCGCCCACGCGGTTTTTTTAACCCGCGTGTCGCCATCAGGTAATAACAGCGGCGGTCATTGTCTGCCAGATAGATAGAACAGACTTCCGTATCCATTGCCAGACAGGTCTCATTAACCAAAAGATCCAGCGCATCTGTCAGGCTGGCCGCCGCGGCCACCTTCTCAACAATTTCTCGCAAGCGCGTGAGCATAGTCGGCTTAACTTAACCTCTCTTCCGGCGATAAGCGGGGGTCTGCCGCTGTGCTGCCTGCTCCTGCATCGGCATCACGGTGACGGCGAATTCTTTCATCACCCGGCGGTAAACGTCGCGTTTGAACGACACCACCTGGCGCACCGGATACCAAAAACTCACCCAGCGCCAGCCGTCAAACTCCGGCGTGCTGCTGCGTTGCATATTGATATCAGCGTCATTGCACATTAACTGCAACAGAAACCATTTCTGCTTTTGGCCGATACAAACCGGCTTTGTGTCCCAACGCACCAAACGTTTTGGCAATTTATAGCGCAACCAGTTGCGGGTTGAGGCCAGGATACGCACATCCTTTTTGCTCAGCCCCACTTCTTCGAACAGCTCACGGTACATGGCCTGTTCTGCGGTTTCACCAGGGTTGATCCCCCCTTGGGGAAACTGCCAGGAGTGTTGACCGTAACGGCGAGCCCACAGGACTTGCCCCTGACGATTACAGATTACGATACCAACATTCGGGCGGTAGCCATCATCATCGATCACCGGACTACCTCGATAAGCTTAAATTCGCATAGATACCCTGATTGTTTCACACAAGCTACAGGCGGTAAACCACTGCTTTGCGGCACCGCAGCCCGGATAACATTGGGATAACTCACAGATAATGGCAAAGTTATAAACATGTGAAGCCGTTTACACGCGGTTTTATTCACTTTTTCTGTGGATAGGTGTGTGTAGAACTCAAGGGATAAGCCGGTAAAACTCTGGTGAACTCAAAATCGCCATAAAAACGAAAACAAAATTACACCATTAAAAACATTAAGTTAGTTATTTATCAACAACCCTATACAGAGCAAAAATGTGATCTATATCCGTTTAGGATCTTACCCTGGCGAAAGATCCACCAACGTCGTTTTTATCCACAGATTATCCGTATGAGTTACGCACAAAATGGACAATTTCGCAAAAAACCCCCTGCGTCAAGGCTGTAAATCGAACCAGTGATCGGTAAAAATTTGGGTTATCCCATAAATCTGTGGATAAATAGGTGTAAGATCCTGTTTATTGTCGGTGGCTTCAGGTGCACAAGCGTCGCCCTGAATTTTTCCCCGGTCACGTAGCGGGAAAAAAGTCATGAAAAATCATGCTACTATTATTCTTTTCCCCAGACCTTGCCCACCCAGGTTCGCTGTGTACAAATACAGTACGTTTTTCAACCAAATTTAACAGGCTCGCATTATGGCGTTTTTATCTCCTCTGCCCCCCCCTCCCGAAAATGAACAGCAGCTGTTTGAACGGGCGCAGCAGCTTGCCGGCTGTCAGTTGGGAGAACTGGCGACACGTGCGCAGTTGCCTATTCCCAACGATCTGAAGCGGGATAAAGGATGGGTTGGCATGCTGCTGGAGCAGTATCTTGGGGCCATGGCCGGCAGCAAGCCGGAACAGGATTTCCCCGAGTTGGGCATCGAGCTGAAAACCATCCCGATAGACGCCGCCGGCAAGCCGCTGGAAACCACTTTCGTCTGCGTAGCCCCCTTGACCGGCAACAGCGGTGTCACTTGGGCCAGCAGCCACGTACGCCACAAGTTGGCGCGGGTGCTGTGGATCCCGGTGGAAGGCGAGCGGCAAATCCCGCTGGCGCAGCGGCGCATAGGATCACCGCTATTATGGAGCCCCAATGAGGAAGAAGAAGAGATGCTGCGCCGCGACTGGGAAGAACTGATGGATTTGATCGTGCTCGGCCACGTAGAACGGATCACCGCACGGCACGGCGAAGTGCTGCAACTGCGCCCCAAGGCGGCCAACAGCAAAGCCCTGACCGAAGCCATCGGCGAGCAAGGCCAGCCGATCCTCACTTTGCCGCGCGGTTTCTATCTGAAAAAAAGCTTCACCGCCGCGCTGCTGGCAAGACATTTCTTAATCTGATCGCTTTTGTTTAGGCTGTGTTTAGCTAACAGTGTCGCCTTATCAATAAACGCGTATAATTCAGCCTTTGCTTTTTATTAAGGTGTGGCTTGGCAATGTTCGAATGGATTATGGATCCCAATGCCTGGTTAGCGTTAGGTACGCTGACCATTCTTGAGATCATTCTGGGTATTGATAACATTATTTTCCTTTCCCTGGTGGTGTCTAAACTGCCGAAAGCCCAGCAGAACAAGGCGCGTCGCATCGGGCTGGCCGGCGCAATGTTAATGCGTCTGGGGCTGTTGGCCTCTATCGCCTGGGTGATCCGTCTGACCCATCCGCTGTTTAGCGTTATGGACCACAGCGTTTCGGCTCGCGATCTGATCCTGCTGCTGGGTGGGCTGTTCCTGATTTGGAAAGCCAGTAAAGAGATCCATGAAACTATCGAAGGGTCGGACGAAGAGCACCACACAAAAGTGCACGGCTTCTTCGGTGCCATCGTGCAGATCATGCTGCTGGATATCATTTTCAGCCTGGATTCGGTGATCACCGCGGTAGGCCTGTCCGATCATCTGTTTATCATGATGGCAGCGGTAGTGATTGCCGTGGGCGTCATGATGTTCGCCGCCCGGCCGATTGGCGAGTTCGTTAACCGTCATCCTTCGGTGAAAATGCTGGCGCTGGCATTCTTGATCCTGGTGGGCTTCACCCTGATGCTGGAAAGCTTCCAGGTGCATGTACCTAAAGGCTACATCTACTTTGCGATGTTCTTCTCGATGTCGGTAGAAGCGCTCAACCTGATGCGCAGCAAGAAAAAATCCGCCTCTGAGTAATCCCCCAACGGGAGCGAGCGTAAGCCGCTCCCGTTAATATTTTTGTTTCCCCCGCACAGTTTCAATGTCACTTTCTCTTACAGAGATAAGGACTTATCCGAAACACGACGCGTCTATAGTTTGCTAATCTTGAAAGAAGCTTCTTTTTGCATACATAACTGAGGATCCGCAGGATGAAAAAGTGGGTAATGGCAGTGTCTGCGTTGGTGATGGCCGCCGGGTTGGCGGGATGCTCCAGCGATTACGTGATGGCGACCAAAGACGGCAATATGATCCTGACTCAGGGCAAGCCAGAGATTGACCAAGATACCGGCCTGATCAGCTATAAAGACGAAAAAGGCAACCATCGCCAGATCAACGGCGATCAGGTTTCACAGGTCATCGAACGCTAGTTTCCCGATCGGCTATCGCCCCCGTATTGCGCGATAGCCCTCCCCGCACTGAATCCACTTCCCCCATCTTCTCGGCTTGGTTATAGTCGGCAAAGGCGATATCACCGCCTTGCAGATTGTTTGGCTCCTGTTTTACCGGGTGTATAGCCCGTAAGCGCTAACACGAAAGGAAGGCCGTTAATGCAATACCACCGTATTCCCCACAGTTCTTTAGAAGTGAGCGTGCTGGGACTGGGCACCATGACCTTTGGCGAACAGAACAGTGAAGCCGATGCCCACGCGCAACTCGACTATGCATTAGCCGCTGGCATCAACCTGATTGATACCGCAGAGATGTACCCGGTACCGCCCCGCCCTGAAACCCAGGGGCTGACCGAGCAGTACATCGGCAGTTGGATCAAGGCTCGCGGCAACCGTGAGAAACTGGTGCTGGCCAGCAAAATTGCCGGGCCGGTGCGCGGGACAGACAGCAGTATCCGCCCGCAACAGGCGCTGGATCGCAAAAATATCCGTGCAGCTCTGGACGCCAGCCTGAAACGCCTCAATACCGATTATCTCGATCTCTACCAGTTGCATTGGCCGCAGCGCGCGACCAACTTCTTCGGTAAGCTCAACTATCAGTACACCGACGAAAAGGCTACCGTCACCCTGCTTGAAACGCTGGAAGCGCTTACCGAACAGGTGCGCGCCGGTAAAATTCGTTATATCGGGGTGTCTAACGAAACCCCTTGGGGCGTGATGCGTTACCTGCAGCTGGCTGAAAAACACGAGCTGCCGCGCATCGTCTCAATTCAGAACCCCTACAGCCTGTTGAACCGCAGTTTTGAGATTGCTCTGGCGGAGATCAGCCAGCACGAAGGCGTCGAACTGTTGGCCTATTCCAGCCTGGCGTTCGGCACCCTGAGCGGCAAATATTTGAACGGCGCCAAACCGGCCGGTGCGCGAAATACGCTGTTTAGCCGCTTTAATCGTTATTCGGCACCGCAAACGCAGTTGGCAATTGCCGAATACGTCGCATTAGCCAAAAAACACGGACTGGATCCCTCGCAGATGGCCCTGGCCTTTGTACGCCAGCAACCCTTCGTTGCCAGCACCCTGTTGGGCGCCACCACGCTGGAACAGCTAAAAATCAACATCGACAGTTTCGACCTGGTGTTGAATGAAGACGTGCTTCAAGGGCTGGAAGAGATCCATACCCGCTTTACCATCCCTGCACCCTAAGTCATCAGGGGCGCCTAAAGCGCCCCTGATTATTTTGCCCGTCTCTGCGACAACCACAGTGCGCCGATCGCCAGTGCGAAAACTACACCGAAACCGATCCCCACGCCCACTACCGGCACGCTGACTTTTACCGCCAGCGAATAAAGCCCGAGCATCAACAGCATGGCGGTGTTCTCGCCAAGGTTTTGCACCGCGATCGCGTTGCCTGCCCCCACCGATTTTTTGCCTCGTTCTTGCAACAACGCATTCAACGGCACCACAAAGAAGCCGCCCAAGACGCCGATAATCAGCAATACCGCATAGGCGCTAAGCAGGGTGGTTTGCAGCGCGAATATCGCCACCGCTACGCCGATCAAGATCCCGGCCGGCATACAGCGTTTCACGGTCTCGAGCGTAACGAAGCGAGCCGCGGCACCGGCACCAAGCACAATCCCTACTGCCACCATGGCATTGAGCAACGTCGGCGTGGCGTTATCGGCGATACCCAGCGCCACCGGCACCCACAACACCAACAGGAAGCGCAGCGTGACCCCTGCCCCCCAAAACAGGCTGGTACCAATCAATGAGAAACGGGTTTGCCCGTCGCGCCACAGCACCACACAGGCGTTGAAGAAAGCGCGAGTCATGGCACGTGGCGTCCATGACGCCGCAGGATGTGCCGCAGGCAGGCGCGGAATATACAGGTTGGCGATCACCGCCGCTGCGTAAACCAGCGCACATACCGCCAGCGCCGCGACCACGTGCCAGTCTGCCAGAATGCCGCCGGCCACCGAGCCCAGCAGGATCGCCGCGATGGTGGAGGCCTCCATCAGGCCGTTGGCCTTGACCAGTTTCTCACCGCTGGTGATCTCACCCAAAATCCCATATTTGGCCGGTGAATAAGCTGCGGCGCCTACGCCCACCAGGCTATAGCCGAGGAACGGATCCAGCCCGAAACAGATCACCAATGCGCCGGCCAGCTTCAAACCGTTGGCCACCATCATCACCCGGCCTTTCGCAAAGCTGTCGGCAATCTGGCCGACAAAAGGCGCGAGAATGATATAGGTGGCGACAAACGCCATCTGCAGAATCGGCTGGCTCCAGTCGGGATAAAGCTGTTGTTTTATCAGCGCCAGCGTGGCGAACAGCAATGCATTGTCGCCGAACGCAGAGAGAAACTGTGCGCAAATGACCGCAATCATGCTGCGCGAAAGCAAGGGTGAGTCAGTGTTCAACGACGGGTTCATCAGACAGTCTCCGGCTGTTCAGCCATTTTACGCAGGGTCACAAAATCCGGTTTGCCGCTGCCCAGCACCGGCAGCGTTTTCAACAGGCGAATATCACGCGGTACCGCCAGCTCAGGGCTGCCCAATTCACGCGCTGCCCGCAGCAAGGCATCGCGGGTTACGCTAGCATCGGTAGTGAACAGGACCAGTGCCTCGCCCTTACTGCTGTCACTTTTCACCGTGGCGGCGTGCAGCCCTTCCGGCGACACGCGCTGTGCCAGCAGCTCCACGCTTTCCAGCGAGACCATTTCACCCGCCAGTTTGGCAAAGCGCTTCACCCGACCGCGGATCACACAGTAGCCCTGCTCGTCCAGCGTGACGATATCGCCGGTATCGTACCAGCCCGGCTGCAGGTTGCCCTGTTCATCCTCTGCCGCCGGCGGCTCCAGCTCGCCCGGACGCTCCACCCGCAGATAGCCTTTCATGATATTCGGCCCACGCAGCTGCAGGCGCCCTCCGTTCTCAATACCCGGCACTTTCATTAAACGCGCTTCCATATTCGGCATGATACGCCCGACGGTGCCGACCTTGGCCGCCAGCGGCACGTTGATTGACACCACCGGCGCACATTCGGTCACACCATAGCCTTCCAGGATGCGAATACCGTATTTGTCCTGATAAATCTGTTTGGTGCTGTCCGCCAGCTTTTCCGCACCGGCTACCACATAGCGCAACCGGGCAAAGTCATACGGATGGGCGAAACGCGCATAGTTATTGAGGAAAGTGGCCGTGCCGAACAGCACGGTGCAGTTACGGTCATACACCAGCTCCGGCACCACGCGGTAATGCAGCGGGCTGGGGTAGAGGAAGATGCGGCTGCCGGTCATCAACGGGGTCAGCAGCCCGACCGTCAAACCAAACGAATGGAACAGCGGCAGCGACGACATAAAACGGTCGCGCGGGGTAAAGTCGGCAATGGTACGGATCTGCTCAACGTTGGCCAGCAGGCTGGCGTGGGAGTGCACCACGCCCTTTGGGTTGCCCTCCGAACCCGAGGTGAACAAGATCAGTGCCGCATCGTCAGGCTGCTGCGGCAGCATGGCTCGCGCCGGCTGAAACAGATGACGCAGGATCCACAGCTTGTCCGCCAGGCTCACGGTATCCTTCAGATCCTCCAGATACACCCAGTTGGCCTCCGGTACCTGCTGCGGCAAATGTGTCAGCTTGCCTTTTTCCAGGAACTGGCGTGAGGTGACGATGGTTTTAAGACTGGCGGCGAGCATGGCGCTTTTCAGGCCGTTGGAACCCGCAGTGTAGTTAAGCATCGCCGGGATACGGTTGCGCAGCGATGCACCAAAAATCGCCGCGGCGGTGATGGTGGCGTTCGGCAATAGCATGCCGACATGTTCGCCCTCGGCGGTAAAGCGCTGCAGGATACGGCTGACGCCCAGCGCTTTTTTGATCAGCGTCTGGTAGCTGTCTTCCTTGAAGTTAATATCCTCGATGCACGGCTTGTGCCGACCATAACGGTGCTGTGCCGCCAGCAAAGCGCGGAACAGGGTCTGTGGCTCGCGAGTATCCATACGCGCCTTCATCATGATCTGGTGCAAGCGATCGCCGGCCAGCATGCGGCGTTCTCGGGCGCGCGGCGCGACCGGCATCGGCAATGACGTCGGCGGTAAAATACGGATGCTGATCTGCGGGAACCATCGGATCTTGAATACCCCGGCCATACGCCCGAAAGGGCTGAATTCGGCGCCATCAAGCCGTATGGGCACCAGGGTCGCCCCCGATTTGGCGGCAATAAACGCGGCGCCGTCATAAATTTTCATCAGTGAGCCGGTCACGGTAATGCGCCCTTCGGGGAACACCACGATGGGCCGCCCTTGTTCGACCATGCGCACCAACTGTTTGATGGCCATCGGCTTGGTGGGATCGAGCGAAACGAAATCGATATAGGGCCGCAACCAGCGCATAAACCAACGATCGCCTATGCTGGCGTAGACGGCAAACACCGGTTTGATCGGCAAAAACAGCGCCAACAGAATACCGTCGAGGAAGGAGATGTGATTGGGCGTAATCAGCAGCTTTTTCTGGTCGAAATGCCGGGCGTCGCCCTCAACGCGTACCCGGTACAGCAGGCGGAATAACCCCCGCAGCATTGAAAAGATCATGCCCTTCTCCCTTTGCCCAAGATGAGCGTAAATGGTTGTAGGGAAAAGAATACTATATGGCAGGCAAAAAAAAACCTACGCATCCGCGTAGGTTGGTGCAATTGAAAATGGCTTCAACATACAGAGTATGCTGATTTCTCACCAATCAATACCTCTGGGATCACCTACTCTAGAGAGGTGGCGATTAAGAAACTACCGATCAATCGCAAGAGTTTTGCTCTAAATGCAACCAGCTGTAAATTTCCCGCGATGTACTGAAATAACTCAATGAAATGTAAATAGTCCTGCGGAATAAAAATACAAAATCGGATTATGCGCAGGCGGGACGGAGGGGGAACGGGCAAAAAAAAACCTACGCATCTGCGTAGGTTGGTGCAAATTAATATGGGCTCAACAAACAAGTTGCTGAAACTCACCAATCAATACCTCTGGGACGTTTAATTTACCCCGTTGAGCCGAAAGCCAGCCAGCGGCCAATCGAAACATTAGGGCGCAAAGTGTAACCAGCGGTGTATCCCCAAGGCCGTTCAAGCCACCGCGAGCTCGCCTAGCCGTGGGGCTGGATGTTTAACGTACGCTTCACCTCGACCAGGCAGCTCATGGCGTTCGGTCCCTGGGTCAAGGGTGAGGTCCCGATATCCAGCGTTAACACGTTCGGGTTGCCGGATTGTTCCACCTGCAGGCGCTCGGCACCAAAACCCGGATCAAACCAGGCACCGGTTGCCATCAGCACCACACCCCGGGTAACGCCGTCGGTGATCGCGACGCCAGCCAGACAACTGCCGCGTGCGTTGCTGACCTGCACCTCCGCCCCCGCTTCAATACCGCGCTCTGCCGCATCATCCGGGTGCATATACAGAGTTTCTCGCCCGGCGGTTTTATTGCCTTGCGCCAGCGGCGCCGGATCCATTTGGCTATGCAGGCGGTCGCTCGGCTGGATGGAAATCAGGTGCAGCGGCCACTCTTTGGCCTGCGGTGCCCCCAACCATTCCACCGGCGGCTGCCACTGTGGATGCGGAGCAAAATCGGCATAGCGATAGCCGGCGATTTTCTCGCTGAACAACTCGATCTTGCCGCTCGGCGTTTGCAGCGGGTTGGCTTGGGGATCGGTGCGAAAATCGTCAAAGAACACGAATTCTTTCGCCGGTGCCGGCAGCTCAACGTAGCCTTTGCGCCAGAAATCCTCAAACTCGGGCCATTCCACGCCGGTACCCGCCTGCGCCTGCCCGCATTGTTGATAGATAGTTTCGATCCAGGCCCGCTCGTCGCGGTTTTCGGTGAACTGCTCACGGTAACCGAGCCGCTCCGCCAAATCGGCGAAAATATCAAAATCGTTACGCGCCTGATGCTGTGGCGCAATGGCCTGATGCATCGCCAATACGTAGCGATCGCGCGATGAACCGCCGATATCGTTACGTTCCAGCGAGGTGGTCACCGGCAGCACGATATCTGCCATCCTGGCCGCCGGCGTCCACCAGATATCCTGCACAATCACCGTATCCGGCTTCTGCCACCCTTCCACCAGCCGGTTGAGTTGCTGGTGATGATGGAACGGGTTGCCGCCGGCCCAGTGCACCAAATGAATATCCGGATATTGGTGCGTCTCGCCACGGAACTGATAAGAGCCGCCGGGCTGCAACAGCATGTCGCAGATACGCGCCACCGGGATGGCCAGCCCGCAAGGGTTGGTGCCAACCGGCATCATCGGCCCCGGCGTATCCACCCGCGGGTTGCCGACGCCGTTCATCGAACCGTGTCCAAAGGAGAAACCGCCCCCCGGCAGCCCCACCTGGCCGAGCATCGCCGACAGTGCAATCATCATCCAGTAGGGTTGTTCACCGCGGTGTGCGCGCTGAACCGAATAGGAACAGGTGATAAAACTGCGCACGCCGATCAATTGCTGCGCCAGCAAACCGATGCGCGCCGCCGGAATGCCGGTGATGGCACTGGCCCATTCGGGCGTTTTCGCTACGCCGTCGTCGGTGCCGCACAGATAGTCCGCCAACTGGCTGTAGCCGGTGCAGTGGCTATAGAGGAAGGCTTCATCCTGAGCGCCACGACGCTGGATTTCATACGCCAGCGCCAGCATCAGCGCCACGTCGGTATTCGGCCGAATCGGGATCCATTCGGCATTAACAAACTCCGGGCAGTCATCACGCATCGGGCTGATGTTGATCACTGGCGTGCCTTTTTGCACCAGCTTTTGCAGCCAGGGTTTGAGCGAGTGTTCCGCCGCACCGCCGGAAGATACCTGGGCATTTTTCAAAGCCAGACCGCCGAAGGCCACAAACAGCTCGCAGTGCTCAACCACGCTGGGCCAACTGGTGACACGCCCGGTCAATGGGGTGAAAGTGCCGATCACATATGGCAGGAAAAACTGGGCCGCCCCCCAGCTGTAGTTACCCAACTGATCGACACCGCCGCCGCCGCCAAAATAAAAACGCCGCACCAGCGAACGAGCATGGTGCAATCGCCCGGCAGATGACCAGCCATAGGAGCCGGTAAACAGGCCGGAGGGACCGTAGCGATCGCGTACGCGCCGGTTTTCTTCCGCCACCAGGTCGAGCGCCAGCTCCCAATCCACTTCGACAAAATCTTCCCGGCCGCGCAGCGTGCGGTCACTGCCTTCACGCTTTTGCAGCCAGGAGCGGCGCACGGACGGCTTGCGGATGCGTTTGTCGGAATAGGCCATCGGCGCGATGGAGTCGAGCATTGGGGAAGGATCCGGATCGTCGGCAAACGGCTCACAACGGATAAGCCTGCCGTCTTCAACCACGGCGGTATAGGCGCCCCAGTGAGCGAGTTGCGGAAAGCGTTTAATCGACATGGTGTTCTCAGCCAAGAATGGATGCCCAAAAATAGCATTAGCCGACGCGCCGCGCCAAAGCACAAATGGCTCTATCGCTGAGCGGCGCAGGTCTAAGCTCGGGGTAAATTGCCCATATCTGCAACAGCCGCCACAAGTTACGATCGCCAGCGCTTGCAGCCCCGAGCTTTTTCCGCAAGACTGAGGGATGTAAGCGATTACCCAGGATGTATGACAGATATGGCTACCATAAAGGATGTTGCCAGGCTGGCGGGTGTTTCCGTGGCCACGGTATCCCGCGTAATAAACAATTCCCCCAAGGCCAGCGAAGGCTCACGCACCGCCGTGCTGGCCGCGATGGAACAACTGCAGTATCACCCAAACGCCAATGCCCGCGCGCTGGCACAGCAATCGACCGAAACGCTCGGGCTGATCGTTTCCGACGTGTCCGATCCTTTCTTTGGTGCCATGGTCAAGGCCGTGGAACAGGTGGCCTACGCCACCCACAATTTCCTGCTGATTGGCAACGGTTACCACGAGGCAGAAAAAGAGCGTCAGGCGATTGAACAGCTGGTACGCCACCGTTGTGCCGCACTAGTGGTACATGCCAAAAAGTTGACCGACCGTGAGTTAAGCGGGTGGATGCAGCAGATCCCGGGCATGGTGCTGATTAACCGCACGCTGCCGGGCTTTGAATCGCGCTGCGTGGCGCTCGACGATCGCTACGGTGCCTGGCTGGCGACCCGCCACCTGATCCAACAGGGGCACCAGCGTATTGCCATCATCTGCTCTACCCACCAGATTTCCGACGCGGCGGACCGCCTGCAGGGCTATCTCGATGCATTGCAGGAGCATGGCATTGCGGTAGATGAAAAACTGATTGCCTACGGCGAGCCAGACGAGATTGGCGGCGAACAGGCGATGACCGAGCTGCTCGGGCGCGGTAAAAACTTCACCGCGGTCACCTGCTACAACGACTCGATGGCCGCCGGCGCCCTTTCGGTGCTCAGCGACAACAGTGTGGATGTACCGGGCCAGATGTCGCTGATTGGTTTCGATGACGTGCTGATTTCACGCTACCTGCGCCCACGTCTGACCACTATTCGCTATCCGGTGGTGGCCATGGCAACCCAGGCGGCCGAACTGGCGCTGGCGCTGGCCAACAATCAGCCGCTGCCGGAGATCACCAACATGTTCAGCCCGACGCTGGTGCGCCGCCATTCGGTGGCCAGCATCAATAACGTTTACGAGCAGAACTAGACCAACTCCCGGTGATACAGCCGCACCGGGCGATCGGGGTAATCCAGCGCATCGCCGATGTAGCGCCAGCCATGGCGCTCATAATAGCCGCTAAAGTCACTGTAGAGATAAAGCTCACTGAAGCCGGTGCGTCGGGCGTAGTCTTGCACATGCTGCTGCAACCGCAGCCCCAGACCGCTGCCGCGCTGGCTTTCATCGACATACAGGCCCGCCAGCCATGGCGTCAGATCCTGCCGGCTGATCAAGTCACAGCGCCATAAGCCGACGGTGCCAACCACTTTATCGTCCTGCAGGGCGATAAAAGTAATGGGCAAATCGGCTCCGCACAGCCCGCTGTCCACCACGCTGGCGAAAAATGCCCGGCTGCTTTCGCTGCCAAACGCCTGCCACAGCCAGTCAATCACCTGACCGCGATGCTGTGGATAATCCGCCAGAAGCTTAATCTCAGTCATCTCTTCTCTCTTTTCCCATTGTCTGGCATCAGTCTACGGACGTTACGCCACAACACAATCCCGGCGGAAAAATCCCACGCAGCCAAGGGGTAAGCCTATGCTAGACTGAGCGATATTTGCCACAGCGGATGTTGAAAGGGGTAAGCCACTGATGATCACCATGTTGGATGTTTCCATTCGCGCGGGGGTATCCAAAGCTACGGTTTCACGCGTGTTAAATGGCACCGGCCAGGTGAAAAAGAGCACCCGCGATGCGGTGTTCAAGGCCATGGACGATTTGGGTTACCGTCCGAACTTCCTTGCCCAATCGCTGGCAAACAAAAGCTCCAACAGCATTGGGCTGGTAGTGTCCAATTTCGACGGCCCCTACTTCGGGCGCCTGCTTCGTCGCGCAGCCAAGCTGATCGAGGCCAGCGGCAAACACCTGATTGTGACCGACGGCCACGACACGCCGGAAGATGAACTGCAGGCGGTACAGCTGCTGGCGGATCGCCGCTGTGACGCCATCATCCTGTATACCCGTTTCATGTCAGAAACTGCGCTGATGAAGCTGCTGGACAGCCTGCCGGTGCCGATCATGGTGATCAACCGGGATCTGCCACAGGCGCGCGCACGCTGCGTGTTCTTCGAACAGCAAAAGGCGGCCTTCCATGCGGTGGATTATCTTATTCGGCAGGGACATCGCGACATCGCCTGCATAACCGGCCCCATCGCCACGCCCACCGCACAAGCGCGGCTGGCGGGTTATCAACAAGCATTGGAGCAGCACCATATTGCTTTCAATGACGCCCGCGTGGCCTACGGTGACAGCAGCGTGCAAAGCGGATATCAGGGCACACGGCGTTTGCTGGCCGAGAATATCGATTTCAGCGCGCTGTTCGCCTGCAACGACGACATGGCGGTCGGCGCGATGAAGGCGCTGCACGATGCGGGCAAGCGCCTGCCGCAGGATGTCTCACTGTTCGGCTTTGACGACGAGCCCAGCGCCGCCTATTTGCAGCCTGCGCTGTCCACCGTTTATCTGCCGATCGACGTCATGATCGAAGCCGCCATCAGCCAGGCTTTTCGTCTGATCAATGGTGAAGACACACAGCCACTCACCCCGTTCACCGGCGAACTGCGGCTGCGTGAATCGGTGCTCCCCGGGCCTTACGCCGACTGATCCCCCCGGGCGCTGTCGCTGATTGCGCGCTGCGCCGCATTTCCTCCACTACGATTTCCCTTGCCTGCCACTTAGCCGCATATTGTCACCACAATAGCCTTTACACTATATAGCATTAAAGCTATATTTGGAGCGTGACATGTGGCAGGTCGTAACCGTCAAGCGATTCGACAACTGGTTTTTATCATTAAACAGCGATCAACAAAAAAGCCTGTTGGTGGGCATCTTTAAACTACAGGAATTTGGCCCTTTGCTGGCGCGTCCTCATGCCGATACGCTACACCACAACGGTCAAATACAGCATCTGAAAGAGTTGCGCATTCAGCATCGCGGTCGTCCGTTTCGGGTTTTCTTCGCCTTCGACCCACAACGACAAGCGGTCCTACTGTGCGGCGGCGATAAAACTGGCGACAAACGCTTCTATCAGCGACTGTTGCCCATCGCTGCCAGTGAGTTTTCACATTATTTGGCAACCCAGAGGTAACGCATATGGCTAAGCCTTTAGCAAACCTGATCGAAAAGCTTGACCCCGCCGTAGTTAAAGCAGCGAGGCAAAAAGCAGACAAAGAAATTTTTGAACTGCGGCTGGCAATGCTGCGGGAAGAACTGGCAGTGTCCCAGGTGGAACTGGCGAAACGACTGGGCATCAGCCAGCCTTCGGTCGCCAATCTGGAAAAGCGTGGTAGCGAAATTAAACTCTCTTCACTGAAGCGCTACATCGAAGCCATGGGGGGGACGCTGTCGCTGGAAGTTCAGCTCCCTAATGGCCAGCATCGGCGAATGACGTTGTAAAATGGGCGCAGCACTGAACTGCGCCCGAAGCGATCAGATCAGTTCCAACGCAATCAGCTCTTCAATAGTTTGGCGGCGGCGGATCAAACGAGGCTCGCCGTTCTCAAACAGCACCTCCGGCAGCAGCGGGCGGCTGTTGTAATTTGAAGACATAGATGCGCCATAAGCGCCGGTGTCATGGAACACCAGATAATCGCCGACCTGCACCGGCGGCAGCTCGCGGGTTTCAATGCCGCCACCGGCCTGCTGGGTAAAGACGTCTCCGGATTCGCACAGCGGTCCGGCAATCACGGTTTCACGCAGTGGCTGGTGTGCGGTATCGCGACAGTCGGCCGGCAGCAGGGAAATATGGTGGTAGCTGCCGTACATTGCCGGACGCATCAAATCATTAAAACCGGCATCCACCAGCACAAAGTGCCGGCTGCCCATGTCTTTCACTGCCCGTACCTCGGCGACCAGCACACCGGCTTCCGCCATCAGGAAACGACCCGGTTCGATCTCCAGCTTCACCGGATGGCCCAGGTGGGCAGCGATACGCTCGCGCGCACTGTTCCACAGGCCAAAATAGTGTTCGGTATCAATCGCCTCTTCGCCGTACTGATACGGGATCGACAGACCGCCACCGGCAGAAATCGCACTGATGTCCTGGCCCAGGTCGATCACCTGTTGCACCATGGCATCGCAAACGCGTTCCAAATGCTGGTAATCCACGCCCGAACCGATATGCATATGCACGCCAATCAGCTTCAGACCGTATTGCTGAATTTTTTCCACCGCCTGCGGTAAGTCGGCATACCAAATACCGTGCTTGCTGTTCTCGCCGCCGGTATTGGTTTTCTGGCTATGGCCGTGACCGAAACCTGGGTTGATGCGCAGCCACACCGGATGCCCGACAGAGACCTGCCCCAGCTGTTCCAGCATGTCGATAGAACCGACGTTGACCGGGATTTTTAATTCGCTGACGCGTGCCAGAGTCGCGTGATCCAGCACATCGGCGGTAAACACGATTTCGCTGGGTTCGCCGCCAGGCTGAAAACCGGCCTGCAACGCACGTTCAATCTCGCCTAACGACACCGAGTCCACCTTGACGCCCTGCTCGCGCATCAGGCGCAGAATATGAATATTTGAGCAGGCCTTCTGGGCAAAACGGATCACGTCAAAATGACGCAGTTGGCTGATACGCTCACTGATGATTGCGGCATCATAGGCCCATACCGGGCAACCGAAACGCCTTGGCAAAGCCAACAGGTTAGCGGCGTTAAGAGCGGTAGAAGTGTCGTTCAGTGCGCGTGGCATAGTGATGTTCCCGGTTCGAAAATGGTATGGCATTAATGGTATGGCATTAATAGTGCCGCACTCTTTCTCGGGTGGAAAATATCTATTTAGCCATAGTCTATTCATCTATGATATGGCTTTGCTCATGATGGAGTCGCCCGATGCACGCGATAACCCTGCGCCAGATTGAAATTTTCTATGCGGTGATGACAACCGGCAACCTGACCGAAGCCGCCGCGCTGCTGCAAACATCGCAGCCCACCGTCAGCCGCGAGCTGGCGCGCTTCGAGAAACTGATCCAACTGCAGTTGTTCGAACGGGTGCGCGGGCGGTTATCCCCCACGGTGCAGGGCCTGCGGTTATTAGAAGAGGTTCAACGTTCCTATTACGGTTTGGATCGTATCGTCAATGCCGCCGCCGGTATCCGCCAGTTTCAGCAGGCGCAGCTTTCGATTGCCTGCCTGCCGGTATTTTCACAGTCGCTGCTGCCGGCGGTGTGCAAACCCTTTATCGATCGCTATCCGGAAGTCAGCTTCAGCGTGATACCGCAGGAGTCGCCGCTGCTGGAAGAGTGGTTATCGGCGCAGCGCCACGATTTGGGCCTGACGGAAAATACCCTGACCCCGGCGGGCACCGAGCGAATGACCTTGATGACGCTGAACGAGGTGTGTGTCTTGCCGGCCAGGCATCCGCTGCTGGCGAAAAAGCGGCTGACGCCGCAGGATTTTGCCGGGCAAAACTTTATCAGCCTGTCGAACACCGACAGCTATCGCCAACTGCTGGATTCGCTGTTCAGTGAGGAAGGCGTTGACCGCCGCCTGGTGATGGAAACCCACAGCGCAGCGTCGGTCTGCGCCATGGTAAAAGCGGGCGTGGGGGTATCGATAGTCAATCCGCTAACGGCGCTGAACTACGCCAACAACGGCGTGCACGTGCGGCCGTTTAGCATTGACGTGCCCTTTACCGTTAGCCTGATCCGGCCGCTGCACCGCCCGTCGTCGGCGCTGGTCACGGCCTTTACTCAACATTTGCAGCAACAGGCACAAACGCTGCCCGCCCGTCTGGCCGCCGTAATTACGCGCTAGCCGGCCGCTTGGCGCGGCTGAACGTCACCAGACACAGCACCAACCCGAGCAGTGCGATCCCCGCTGCCGCCAGCGGCACGCTGGTCAAGCCCAGCCCCTGAGCGATCACCACACCACCGACCCAGGCGCCGATGGCATTGCCGACGTTGAATGCGGCAATGTTCAGCGTAGACACCAGGTTGGGGGCCTTTTTACCGTAGGTCACCACGTTGATTTGCAGCGCCGGCACGGCGGCGAATGCCGCGGCGGCCCACAGGAACAGGGTAATTTCTGCCGGCACCATCGAATGGCTGGTCCAGCTGAACAAGGCCGCAAAGCAGGCAATCACCAGGAAAGTGCAGGTCAGCGTCAACGGCAAGCGCCAGTCCGCCAGACGCCCGCCCAGGATATTGCCCAGCGTCAGGCCAACGCCCATCAGCAGTAGCGTCCAACTGACGCCATGGGAGGAAACGCCGGTCACCTCGGTCAACAGCGGGGCTATATAGGTAAACAGCGCGAACATCGATGCGGCAAAGGCCACGGTCATCAGCAACGACAGCCAAATACCGCCGCCACGCAGCGCCGCCAGCTCTTTTTTCAGATCGGTCGGTGCCTCATCCTTCACGCTGGGCAGCTTGCTGTATAGCGCCAGCAGAGAGAACACGCCAATCACCGCCACCGCCCAGAACGTCGAACGCCACCCTAGCGCCTGACCCAAAGCCGTGCCTAGCGGGACGCCGAGCACGTTCGCCAGCGTCAGACCGGTAAACATCAACGCCACCGCCGAAGCCCGGCGGTTTGGCGGCACCAGATTGGCCGCAACGACCGCGCCGATGCCGAAGAAGGCACCGTGGCACAAAGCGGTGATAATGCGCGCCAGCATCAGGAAGTCATAGCTGTACCCCAGGGCGCACATAATATTGCCGAAGATGAAAATCACCATCAGCAGCAACAGCGTTTTTTTGCGCGGCAGCTTCGCGGTCAGCAAGGCCATGATGGGTGCACCGATAGCCACGCCAAGGGCATAGCCGCTGATCAGCCAACCGGCAGAAGGAATGGAGACCTGCAGATCTCCCGCCACTTCAGGCAGCAGCCCCATGATCACAAACTCGGTGGTGCCGATAGCGAATGCACTTAATGCCAGTGCGAGCAGAGAAACAGGCATGCGGAAAGCTCCCAGTCAACAAAGCCCCGGTGTCAGGCACGCGGGGCCGGTAAAAACACATAAAATTGACGGGCAGCCCGGCAGGCTGCCCGCGAAAAAGGGTCAGAGAGGGTGTTCAAAGAGCGGGGCTAACTGCTTAACCCTATAATTATTAAGTCTTATTCACGCTTTTCACGTTACAGAAATAGCACGCCGCCCCGCGTAAAAACCAGTGGCAAAACGGCCGCTGCGCACAAAAAGCCATGCCTGGCCCGCTAACTGGTTGAATGCGCTGATGATGAAAAATGTGTGAAAATGTTGCTAGTGTGTTAACGCCATCAGCGCAGCGTCGCCTGCCAGTCCGGATCCCTGGCAAACCACTCCACCAAGAAGTCCAACATCGTTCGCAACGTCGCCGGCATCTGGCGGCGTGAGGTATAGATACCGTAAATCCCCATCGACTGAGGCCGATAGTCCGGCAGCAGTTCAATCAGTTCGCCACTGGCCAGCAACGGGGCCGCCGAATAATAAGGCTGCATGGAGATGCCGGCTCCCTGCACCGTGCCCGCCATCAACACCACCGACTCATTGGCGCTCAGGTTGCCGCTGACCGCGACCGCCGATTTCACCCCCTGAAGGTCAAAATGCCACAGGCTTTTACCGAAGTAGGAGTAGGTCAGGCAGTTATGCAGCGCCAAATCCTGCGGGTGGCGCGGGGTGCCGTGCGCCGCCAGATAGGCCGGGGAGGCGCAGACCACGGAGGCGCAGGATGACAACGGCCGGGCGATCAGATTGGGATCCAGCTCATTGGTGATGCGCAGCGCCAGATCGATACGCTCCTCCACCAGATTTACCGTGCGATTATTCATTTGCAGATCCACCGCAACCTGCGGATGACGTTTCAGGTACTGCGCCACCGCGCCTACCAGCGCCGTCTGGCCCAGCGACTGCGAACAGGTAATACGCAACAGGCCGCGCAGTTCGTCGCTCTGCTCTCCTTCGACCAAATCAATCTCACCCGCCAGCGCCAGCATCTGTCGACACCGTTCCAGAGTACGCTCACCGGCGTCAGTCAGACTAAGCTTACGGGTAGTGCGATGCAGCAAACGCGCGCCGGCCCATTGCTCCATCTGAGCCAGGTAGCGCGTCACCATCGCCCGCGACATTTCCAACGTTTCCGCAGCGGCAATCATGCTGCCACGGTCAACGATGGTGATAAAAACCTCAGCTGCGGTAATGCGATCCATGATTCGTCCGATTTACGCAATGAATAATTGCTCATTATCCGGTTTTTCTATCGCTTTATGCAACCTAACATCTGTACAACATTAATCGCACCCCAAGGACCTCTGCCCATGTTTAAGAAATCATTGTTGACCCTGGCTTTTGCCGGCATCGCCACCGTAAGCACCTACGCCACCGCCGCCAATACCCTGACGATGGAAGTGTATAACCCAGGTGAGAAAAGCGTGTTCCCGGTGTCCTCCGAAATCATCAGCGGTAAAAACGAAGTCGCGCTGATCGACGCCCAGTTCCAACGCAACGACGCCGAAGCGCTGGTGAACAAGATCAAAGCGACCGGCAAGAAGCTGACCACCGTTTACATCAGCCATTCGGATCCGGATTTCTATTTTGGTCTGGACGTCATTAAAGCGGCGTTCCCGGAAGCTAAAATCATCGCGTCACCAGGTACCATCGAAGAAATCAACGCCACCAAAGACGGCAAAGTGGCGTACTGGGGCCCTATCCTGAAGGACAATGCACCGAAAGCGGTGGTGGTGCCTCAGGCGTTGCAGGGTGACAGCTTCACCGTAGACGGCCAGAAAGTGGAAGTGAAAGGCCTGACCGGCCCGACGCCGGAACGTACCTACGTGTGGATCCCAGCGCTGAAAGCGGTAGTCGGCGGTGTGCCGGTCGCCGGTGACAATATCCATCCGTGGATTGCCGATAACCAGACCGTTGAATCCCGCGCGCACTGGCAGCAAACGCTGGAAGGCATCAAGGCGCTGAAACCTAAAGTCGTGGTCCCTGGTCATTTCCTGCCGGGCGCAGACCAGACGCTGAAATCCGTGACCTTTACCCAGAACTACCTGACCACGCTGGAAGCTGAGCTGCCGAAAGCCAAAGACTCTGCGGAGCTGGTGGCGGCAATGAAAAAGCATTACCCGAACCTGAAAGACGAATCGAGCCTGGAACTGAGCGCCAAAGTGCTGAAAGGCGAAATGAAGTGGCCGCAATAAGCGCGCTGATACACACAGGCTAAGGCCTTATCGCTACCCGCCCGCCACCTGGCCGGCGGGTAAAACGAGGAATAAACATGACTGGCTCGACTCTGCATTACATTTTCGATCCGCTGTGCGGCTGGTGCTATGGCGCAGCCCCACTGGTGAAAGCGGCCAAAACCATTCCAGGGTTGACCGTCGCCCTGCACGCCGGCGGCATGATGACCGGCAACAACCGCCGTCAAATCACGGATGAATGGCGCAATTATGTGATCCCGCATGACAAGCGCATTGCGGAGTTAACCGGCCAGCCCTTTGGCGAAGCCTATTTCAATGGATTGCTGCGTGATACCACGGCAGTGATGGACTCGGAGCCGCCGATTACCGCCATACTGGCGGCACAGGCGCTGGCGGGACGCGGGCTGGATATGCTGCACCGCATTCAGGAGGCGCATTATCAGGAAGGCCGCCGTATCGCCGACACGCCGGTGCTGGAAGCCCTGGCGAAAGAGCTGGGCTTGCCCTCTGCTCCGTTTATCGCCGAAATGCGGTTTAACGCCGGAGCGCCAACCGCGCAGCACATCGCACAAAGCCGGGCGCTGCTTGCCAAGGTTCAGGGCCAGGGGTTCCCAACTTTCGCTCTGCAAGACAGCGAAGGCCAGCTGCGCCAGATCCCGGCGGGCAACTATCTTGGCAACGTTGAGGCCTGGAAAGAGTTATTGAGCGGCGCCGCCACCTGGGCGTAATAGCTGTTACGGCTGCCGGGTATTCAACGTATTGGATGCCCGGAGCTGATTATTCAACCCGCACAAAGTGCCCTTCCGCACGCACGTTAAAACCGAAACCGCAATCGCCCTGGGTATGCATGTCCAGGCCGTCGCGGGTGAATTGCATCGCCACATCGCAGGCCATCGCGTCTTCCGGTTCCCGCTGACGGTACACCGCCTTACCCTGCTCTATCGGCAACGTCTGAGCGAACTCTCCCATATTCGGCCCGTAATACAGGCCCATCTGCGGCATGTAATAGCCGGAGTAACTGATCAGCCAGCGTTCATCTTGCGGCTTGACCTCCACCTCGTTCCAGACGCCGCGCCCGGCATATTGCCAATAGACTCCGCCCGGCCCGGTGAGCGGCGCTCGCTTCGCCAGCCGCTCCTGCAACAGCTTGAGATTATGCTGGGATTTACTGTCCTGCGGCGCCAGAGCCAAATAGGCACGCGCCTTAAGCAGCTCGCCGGCGTGCATCAGCGCCAGCGCCACGTTGTTATAGGCGGTGGCGGTTGCCTGACGGTCCAAACCGCAAAACTCACTCCAGGCGGCCTGATCGCGGAAAATATCGGCGGCGCGCAGGTAATCGCCACGCTGGTAGGCATTTTTGCCCAACTCAGCATAACTGGCGACCTTGTGACAATCGGCATCAATATCCGGCTCGTCAATCTGCGCCATTGCCCGGTCGCTGGCAAGCGCACCATAGGCCAACAGCAGGGGAACCCACGCCTTCATCACTTATCCTTTCCGCAGTAAACGAACCCAATTTCGGCGCCAGTATAACCGCCAACCGCCACGGCATCACCCCTGACGATTCAGCCGCAATATTTCAAACGGTTAGCGGCGTCAAAACTGCTTACAGTCAGGGTTTGTTTGTTACCTGTCCCCGGCCCATGCTGAAAAAAAGACAAAACCTGCGAGAGTCCATGAACGCTACCCCCACACCCAAACACGCCGTCTGGCAACTGATCAAGCCCTTCTGGGTTTCGGAAGAGAAACTTCGGGCCTGGGCGATGCTGATCGCCATCATCGCCTTATCGCTGGGGTTGGTGTACATCAGCGTGCTGATCAACCAGTGGAATCAGGTGTTTTACGACGCGCTGCAAAATAAAAATTACCCGGTATTCAAGGCGCAGCTGTGGCGTTTTACCTATCTGGCGCTGATTTTCATCGTGCTGGCGGTGTTTAAAATTTACCTGACGCAAGGCCTGCAGATGCACTGGCGGCGCTGGATGACCGAAAAATTCATGGGCAAATGGCTGGCGCATCAGGCGTATTACCATACCGAACAGCAGCAAATCGTCGATAACCCGGACCAGCGTATCGCCGAAGATCTCAACGTGCTGACCCAATACACGTTGTCGCTTTCGCTTGGGCTGCTGTCCAGCCTGGTGACGCTGTTTTCTTTTATCGCCATTCTCTGGCACGTCAGCGGCCCCATTACCTTTGTCATCAGCCAGCATGCCATTACCCTGCCAGGCTATATGGTATGGTTCGCCCTGTTGTATGCCGGGTTGGGATCCCTGCTGATCTGGGGTGTGGGTAAGCCCTTGGTGCAATTGGGTTTTAATCAGGAACGCTATGAAGCGAACTTTCGTTTCGGCCTGATCCGCATCCGTGAAAATAATGATGCCATCGCGCTGTATCACGGCGAGCCGCATGAAGCACAACAGCTGGGTGGGCGCTTTGAAGCCATCCGTGCCAACTGGTGGTCAATCATGCGCATCACCCGGCGGCTCAATATTGCCTCCAATTTTTACAGCCAATTCGCCATTGTCTTTCCGTTGCTGGTAGCTGCACCACGCTATTTTTCCGGCGCCATTGAAATGGGGGGGATGATGCAGATTGCCTCCGCTTTTGGGCAAGTGCAGGGGGCGCTGTCCTGGTTCATCGACGCCTTCACCGATCTGGCCACCTGGAAAGCCTGCGTTAACCGCCTCGCCGGTTTTAACGCCGCCGTAGATCAGGTACACCATCAGCAGCGCGGCATTCTATTGCAGCAGGAAAATGAGCAGCCGATGTCCCTGGACCGCCTCAGTCTGCAACTGCCGGATGGCCAACGCTTGCTGGAGCCGACCTCAATGACGCTCAAACGTGGCGATCGCGTGCTGATCGTTGGCCCCTCCGGCTGCGGTAAATCAACCCTGTTGCGCGCCATTGCCGGTATCTGGCCGTACGGTTCCGGCGCGATTGGGCTCGACACCGCCAGCAGTACGTTATTCCTGCCGCAACGCAGTTATATTCCGATCGGTACGCTGCGAGAGGCGCTCAGCTATCCGCATCTCGCCGCCGAGTACAGCGATGAACAGCTGCTGAAAGTCCTGGAGAACTGTCGCCTTAAACACCTTCAGCGCTGGCTGGATACCAGCGCCAACTGGAGCCAGCGCCTGTCGCCGGGTGAACAACAGCGATTAGCCTTCGCCCGTGCGATCCTGACTCGCCCGGACATTTTGTTCCTCGACGAAGCCACCAGCGCGCTGGACGACGAAACCGAGCAACTGATGTACTGCCTGTTGGTGGATGAACTGCCGGACGTGACGCTGGTTAGCGTGGCGCACCGCAACAGCGTGGCGAAATATCATCAGAGCTGCTGGCGCTTTAGCCGCGCGCAAGAAAGCCAACCGGCACGTATGGCACTCAGCCCCTTGCCCGTTGCCGGCTAAGTGCCCGGGCGCAGCCTGTACGGTTGCGCCCGACTTTACTCAGATGCCGTCGGCCTGAACGTCCTCGCATTTCACCCGACGCCTTTCGTGCCACAGGCTGGTCAGCCCGCGCTTGCCGCACGCCAACGCCACTTCGCGAAACTCATCCAGGCTCAGCCCATCGCGTTCCAGCATCATTTCCGCTGCCAGCTGCATGTTTACCCCGGTCAACACTTCACAGTCACCGCGCTCGTCCGCCAGTTCGCTGGCGCAGCGGAACGGTGACCCCCCGAGCATATCGGTGAGAAACACCACGCCGTCCGTCTGGGCCACTTCGGCCAGCGCCGCGTTAAGGGCAACCCTTAACTGAGCGGTGCTCATCTGCTCCGGAAAATTGACCGCGACGCAATTTTGCTGCGGCCCCACCACCTGTTCCACCGCCTGCAGCAGGCCACTGGCAAAGCCGCCGTGGCCGGTAATGACAATGCCTGGCATAGCCCGTTCCTCACAGTAAACCGATAAATTTGCCGACCACCCCGATCACCACCGTCACGCCAATCAGTTTCACCGGCGAGAAGCCCCGCTTCATCAGGAAGAAGATCAGCAGCGTAAAGCACAGCGGCAGCAAGTTGGGCATCAGCTTGTCCAGCACGTCGGTCTGCAGCGCCACGCTGGCCTTGCCGGCATGCATCACCAGCGGGGTGGAAAGATGGACATAGGAAGCCACCAGCGCCCCGATCACCGTCATGCCGACAATCGAAGCGGCGTGTGATATTCGCCGCGTATGGGTTTTCAGCAGCGCCAAGGCGCTGGTGCCGGCCTGATAGCCATAGTGCGCCAGCCCGAACCGCAAGCCGAAGTGAAAAACGTTAAACAGCAGCAGGAAGACGATCGGCCCGAACAGGCTGCCTTCCAGCGCCAACGAGGCGCCGATCCCGGCGCAGATAGGTAACAACGTTAGCCAGAACAGCGCATCACCGATGCCGCCCAGCGGCCCCATCAGCGCCACTTTTACCGCACGGATGGTGGAGATTTTCTCCTTGTTCTGCTCCATCGCCAGCACCAGACCTGACAGGAAGGTGACGTCGAACGGGTGCACGTTGATAAACTCCATGTGCATCTTCATCGAATTGGCCAGATCCTGCGGATTGCGATGGATCTTGCGCAACCCCGGGATCAACTGATAAAGCCAGCCACCGGCCTGCATGCGTTCATAGTTAAAAGACGCCTGCAGCAGCAGGGAACGCCAGGCCATGCGGTTGATATCGCCACGGGTCAGCGCTTCTGCCGGCTCGCTGTCGATATAGTCGTCCTGGTCTACCTGGCTGGTCGCCAGGGCCTGCGCCATGCGCTGCTCCGCTTTTTGCGCCAGCAGATCGTCGGAATCATTAAATGCCATCTTCAGCATCCTCCTGTTGTACGGACGGTTTGGGCGTGTCCGCCCCGGATCGTTGGCTGTTAAAGAAATCGATCAGTGCGATCGCCAGTGCCCCCAGTGCCACCGCCAGGATCGGCAGTTTCAGGAAGGTGACGGAAATAAAGCCGAGGATGAAGTAAGCCACGTAGGTTTTTTTCATCATCACTTTCATCAACAGCGAGAAACCGATCGCCGGCATCATGCCGCCCGCCACCGCCAGGCCGTCCAGCAGCCAGGTCGGTGCCTTTTGCACCATGGCGCTGGCCGCATCGGCGCCGAAATAAATCGGCAAAAAGGCCACCACAAAATAGAACGCGAACAGGATGCTTATGCCGAGATAATTCACCCGTTCGATGCCGCGCCAGTTCAGCTCTTTCACCATCCGATCGCAGCGGTGCATCATCGGTGAAAACAGGGTAAACAGCAGCGTAATGCAGCCCTGCACCGCGATAGAAAACGGCACGGCCACGCCGATCGCCACCTTGGGATCGGCCTTGGTCAGGATGGCAAACGCCGTGCCGATCACCCCGCCAATCACCACGTTTGGCGGCTGGGCGCCCGCCAGCGGCACCATACCCATCCATACCAATTCCAGCGTACCGCCCACCAACAGGCCTGTGTACACATCCCCCAAAATCAGGCCGACCAGCGGCCCCAGCACCACCGGGCGATGAAAGTGGGTCAGGCCGTCAAACAGATCGACCCCCGCCAGCCCGGCCAACAGTGCAATCAATAACGCATCAGTTAACATGATTTCCCCCGAACTCAGAACAGCAGCTTGCCGACCGCCTCACCCGCTTCATCCGGCACCCGGCGTACCTCGCATTCAACGCCAAGCGCCGCCAGCTCGCGAAAGGCGGCGACGTCGCTCTCATCCAGCGAGACCGTTTTATGCACCTGCCGCTTCCCCTCAGCAAAATGCATGTTGCCGACGTTCACGAAACGGATCGGTACCCCACCCTGCACCAACCGCAAGACATCCTGAGGTGTTTTGCACACCAAAAAGATCTTCTGTCGATCCGCCGCCTTGTGGATCACGTCGATGGTCTTTTGCAGCGTGAAGTAGCGCGTCTGCACCCCTTCCGCCACCACCATATCCATCAGGTTCTGCTGCACAGGATCGGCTGCCGCCTCATCGTTGGCCACCACCACCAGGTTCGCGCCCAGGGTGTTGGTCCAGGTGACGCCCACTTGGCCATGCACCAGTCGGTTATCGATACGAGTCATCAAGATATTCGGCATTTCACTGCACCTCCGGATAGCAGGCGGCATGGTAGTCGTCGAGTACCTGCGTCACCTTGTGCATTACCCAGTCCTGCGGATCCTGGCTCAGTTCTCCGGCATTCAGCGCGCGGGCCTGATCTGGCAGGTACTGGCTCAACAGCGCCAACGGCACCGGGTGACGACGCAGGTTGTCCATCAGGCCATCCACCGCCTGCTGCACCTGCGGCTGTGGCCAGTAGTAACGCACCCGATCGCTCAGGCTATAGTGGCGGTCGAGATACTGTTGATGAGGGTTGCCATGGTAGTAGCGGCTCCACTGCTGCGGCTGCTCACGCATGACCTGTTCCAGCGTGGCGCACAGCTGCGCCGACTGATGTTCGCCAAGCCATTCACGTTCAATATGATCCAGTGCGAACAGCGCTTCGCGCAGTGCGAAGGTCAGCGCCGGGCCGACTTTCAGGATGGCAAAATGATCGCCCACCAGCTGTCGATAGGCCTGCGGCGGTTGGTAATCCGTTGAGTGCGCCTCGTACACCATACCCGGCTGCCGTTCGATAAAGCGGCTCAGCTCATGGGCCCGCTGCGGTTGATAGTGCTCCACGCTGTGATGATCAAACTCCACGCCCGGCTGCACCACCAGCGCAATGGTTCGCGTCCAGGCATCGACCAGTTCCGCTTGCTGCCAGGCCAGGCGATGGATTTCAAGCGTTTGCTGCACCGCCCGTGGCGTGGTGACCTGCATGCCTTCCAGCGCCTCCTGAGCACCGCCCGGCACCGGTACTTCGGTCCCGATCACATACACCGGTGGCTCACCGCCGCTTTGCTGCCAGGCGCGTTCAGCAATGGCACACAAACGTGCCGCACGGGCAGCAACAGTTTCATCATTTAAAGGGAAGGGATCGCCGGCACAAGACATGGAGCAATCGAGGTGGATTTTGCGAAAACCGGCGCGAACATAATCGTCGATCAGCGTTTCCGCCAACTGCATTGCTTCTTCTGCCGGCCGATCCTGCCAGGCGTTGGGGCCGAGATGATCGCCCCCCAGCCACAAACGATCGCGTGCCAACCCTTCCTCGTCCGCCAATCGCCACAGGGCATCGCGGAACTGTTCCGCCGTCTGGCCGGTGTAGCCGCCAAACTGATTGACCTGATTCGAGGTGGCCTCAACCAGTACCGGCGTGCCGCGCGTTTTGGCCTGCCGCAGGGCCGCTTTCAGCACCCAGGGGTGAGCGGAACAAACGGAAAAGATCCCGACCGGTTTACCGGCCTTGTGCTGCTCAACAAGCTGTAACAACTGCTGCATGAATCCCCCACGCAGGCGCAGTATTACCGATCGGCGATAACTACCTCCACGCCCAACTCGGTTAACGCCCGCTCGTAATCGTCCGGAAGAAGGCTGTCGGTGATCAGCCTATGAATTTGTCCGGCTTCGCGAATCATGCAAAAGCTCTTGCGACCAAACTTGCTGGCATCCGCCACGGCGATAATCTCGCGCGCCACCTCGCACATCACGCGGTTGAGGTGCGCCTCTCCAGGGTGAGGCGTGGTGATACCTGCAACCAGATCGAAACCGTCGACGCCCAAAAACAGTTTGTCGAAGCGGTACTGGCGCAATTGCTGCTCGGCAGCCGGACCGTAGAGCGAGTAAGAATTACGGCGCACGCTGCCGCCCAACACCATCACCTCCACCCCATCATTACCGGAAAGCTCATAGGCAATGTTCAGCGCATTGGTCATCACCACCAGATCGCGTCGTCCTTTCAGGAACGGCACTATCTGGGTGGTGGTGGAACCGGAATCGAGGATCAGCGCGTCGCCATCACGCACATAGCTTGCCGCTACGCTTGCGATCTGCGACTTCACATCGCGGTTCAGCCGTCCTTTGTCATGCAGTGGACGATCGAAGGCAAATTGCTGATTGAGCATTGCGCCGCCATAGGCCCGTAGCGCACACCCTTTTCGTTCCAGAAAGCGCAGATCGTTGCGGATCGTCACCGTGGATACGGCAAACTGTTTGCTGAGCTGCTCCACGCGAACGCTGCCGTGTTCGCATAACAGATCGATAATGTGTTCACGGCGCTTTGCGGTATTCACTGGCATGAGCTGCGGTCCTCAGGTTTCCGGCCAGGCCGGGGAGAAGATGGCTTTCGCTCTACTGCGCAGGCATTACAGCAAAGCGAAAGCAATGAAATTGTGATCGCGGTTACAGCGCTGTTTTAGCAGAAAAAGTGGCTAAAAACCTTTCGAATCGAAATGAAGTGAAAATTAATTAGCGGAGCGAAAGGCAAAATGAAATGTCAGGGCGAGCGCGGTAACCGGGGTGAGAAGCCTGCCGCAGTGCGCAGAACGAAAGCGCCCGCGCAACGGCCAGGTTGACCGACTTTTAGTTCGTCGGGTGATCGGGATCACATAATCGTAATTATGCCTATTCTGCGTACCGCTTGCGACAGGGGAAAGGCTTGCGCACCGCTTAATCGGCCCCTTGTCAGGCCAGGGGTTCTTCCCTACACTTGCGCGCAGATAGCGGTTCCCTGCCGCTACGTAAGCGTTAACGTCAATCAACGCATCATGCCGTGCAGAATTGATTGACTGCATGCCCTGGTGCGAGGAACTCATGCCACAACCCGCTGTAACCCCAACGCCTGCTGCGACAAAACGCAGCCGTTTACCTCACCCCTTATTACTCGTCGCCGGCATTATGCTGGTCGCTGCCAACCTGCGTGCCGCGCTGACCAGCGTGGGGCCGCTGCTGGAACAGATCCAGCAGCAGTTGATGCTTTCCGCCACCTCGGCCGGCCTGCTTAATTCACTGCCGCTGATCCTGTTTGCCGTGCTGTCGCCGGTCACGCCCGGCCTGGCCAAGCGCATCGGCATTGAACGTACGCTGGGCATGGCGTTGCTGCTGCTGGTGATTGGCATTGTGCTGCGTTCGATGCCGCAATCCGGCATGCTGTGGCTGGGCAGCGTGTTGATCGGTGCCGCCATCGCGTTTGCCAACGTAGTGTTGCCCACGCTGGTAAAGCGTGACTTTCCAGAGCGCGCCGCCGCCATGATTGCTGCCTATGCCGCGGTGATGTCTCTGGTGGCGGCCACCGCCTCCGGCCTGGCGGTACCTCTGGCGACGTTGCACGACCAAGGCTGGCGCTTTTCCCTGCTGTGCTGGGGCCTGCCGGCGCTGTTGGCGCTGATTGTCTGGCTGCCGCAGCTGCGCCGCGCATCGGCCCCGACGGCCGGTAACGCAGCACCGGCTCAACCCGCACCGTCGCGATCCCCCTGGGGCAGTGCACTTGGTTGGCAGGTAGCGCTGTTTATGGGGCTGCAATCCATCACCTTCTACACCATTATCGGTTGGTTCAGCACCTTTGCCGCCAGCCACGGTACGTCACCGCAACAGGCCGGTTTTGAGCTGTTTATCTATCAGGTGGTGGCGATCATCGCCAACTTTGTCATGGTGTTTATTCTGCCGCGCGCCCGCGATCAGCGCGCCATCGCGCTATGCGGTTCTTTGCTGATTTTTATCGGCGTCGCCGGTCTGTTGCTGCTACCGGGTTACTCTCTGGTGTGGTTGATTTTTGCCGGTCTGGGGGCGGGGAGTTCTTTGGTGCTGGCGCTGTCGTTCTTTGGCCTGCGCAGCAGCCATCATCATCAGGCCACGCAGCTGTCCGGCATGGCGCAATCGGTCGGCTATCTGTTGGCGGCGCTGGGACCCACGCTGTTCGGTTTGTTACACGATCTGACCCAGGGTTGGCGATTGCCACTGATGGTTCTGTTGTGCCTGACACTGTTGCAAATGCTGTTTGGCATGTTGGCCGGGCGCAATCGGGTTATTCGTTAATCTTAGGTGGAACGGGGTGTTCCGGCCCAGGGTCCCCGGCATCGTCCTGCCAGAGGTCGTTGATGAAATCCCGTTGCTCGCTCGTCAACTGCCATGAAGGGGGGATTTTGGCCGGACTTTCATCCCGGTAGCCCCCTGTGCGCTTTACGCGTTTTTTTTCCATCACCCTATTTCCTAAATAAACAGCCAATAAATCACGGCGGCGACGGCCAGCCAAAACACCCCGCAGCCGATAAATACGCACAGCCAAGCTTTACGTTTGATATCCGCGTCATCCTTGCCTATCACAGTCGCCCCATCCAATAGATTAAACTAATCGATAATCGATTATTGATCTATTTAAACGATCAATAAAGTAGTTTGTTCCTATGGAAATTATAAAAATACGTGCTACCCCATAAGAGGGATTCACCTAAATGAGAGGAAAGCGCCCAAGTGGCGCGGTTCTGGCCGCACAAAAATGAGCCCCGTAGAGGACTTCTGGCCGTTTTTTATGGTACTGACAACCAGAACAAATCAATGGGTAATTCGAGCTTTTTTGAGATAAAAAACTATTAAAAAACCAAATCAATCGCACGATCGACCAAGGCCCTGATTAACTCAGGGTTAAGTTGGTTTTTGAAAGGGATTTTAACGGGAGGGATGGCCCGGGCAGCGACAGCCGCCCGAGTAACATTAATCAGTCAAGATGTGAAACCGAGTCTTTACTGGCGAGTTCACGCTCGCTGCCGGTCAATTCGCTAAGGTGCCCATCGCGCATTTGCAACAGGCGGTCCGCATGTTCGAAATAGTGATCGTCATGGCTAATGGCAAACACCGTTTTGCCCAACGCACGCAGCTGCGGCAGCAATTCGCGGTAGAAGATACGTCTAAATTGCGGATCCTGATCCGCCGCCCATTCGTCCAATAGCAGAATATCCCGCTCTTCGGCCACCGCCAGCAACAGCGCCAGACGCTTGCGTTGCCCCTGGGACAACTGAGGATTGGTCACCCGAAGACCGTCAAACTCCAGCTTGTTTTTCATGTTCAGCCGATGAAGCCAGCTTTCCACCAGTTCAGCATCCGGCTGCCCGCCATCAGGCCCCTGCAAATGCTGGAACGGATGAAAATCGGTGAAAATGGCGGAAAACAACCGGCGATAGTGGTGTATATCCGCCGGGCTCTGCACAATGCCGTCCAGTAATATCTGGCCACTGACCGGCTGATACAGCCCGGTCAGCAGCATGGCCAGCGTCGATTTTCCGCTGCCATTGCCACCAATCAGGAACACCAATTCGCCGCGGCGCAGCGTCAAATTCAGCGGGCCCACGGCGAACCCTGCCTTTTCTTCCGTCGCGCCATAGTGGAACATCACCCCACGCAGCTCCAATGTTTGCCAGGCTTTGGCCGCTACCGCAGGAAATTGCTCTTGATAGTCGGCGAGCCGTAAGGATTTGACCTTGTTGAAGGCCACTTCTGCGCTGATAAGCGTAGGGAATGCCCCCACCGCCTGCAGTAACGGCGTGCGCAGGAACAGCAGCGTCAGTGAATAGGTCGCCGCCACGGCAGTATCGGCCCAGCCCAGGCTGTTGGCCATATAGAACACCAGGCCTATCGCGCCCAGCATCATGATATTCGACCAGTTCACCGCGCTAAGATGGAAGGTATCAGCACGAATAATATGGTAACGATACTCTTCGGCATCCGGCTGGTAGGCCTGGCGAAACAGCGCTTTGGCACGATCGCGGTTCAACGCCAGCTCTTTACGGCCGTCTATGGCTGACTGATAGTGCTGATAGAGTCGCTCTTCGGATTCACGCACGTTGGTCAGATGACGATAGACCCGCGATACCAGACAGCCGCTGCCAAACACCGTTACCGCGACCCAGATGGCCGTCACCGCCAGCATCTGCGGCGACAGCCAGCCCAAATAAGCTGCCGATCCCAACGTCAATATCACCCCCTGTACCAGTTCGGGCAAACGCACAAAAGCCAGGGTAATATTGCGAATGTCGCTGGCCAGGCTAGCCAACAGCGCAGCGCTGCCCAACTGCTCGATCCGCTCAATATGGGTATCCAGGATCCGTTTCACCAGTTGACCACGTAGCCGGAACACAAAGTGGTGGCCCAAGGTGGTCAGCGCCAGCTGCGAACCCAGCGTCACTGCCATCAGCAATGCCAGCAACCCGAGAAACTCCGGCAATACCGCCAGCGGATCGCCCGCCGCCGTCATCAGCCGCAGGTTGATAAAGGCAATGATGCCGATACCCAATGCCGCGCTGGCCATGGTCAACGCCATTACCGCCACAAACGGCCAGCGATATTGGCGGCAAACCACCCGTAGCAACTCCATGAAGAATCCTTACCCTGAAATATTGAGATGGCAGGCATTGTAAGCGGCCAAAAAGTGATATCAATAACAATTCTCATATTGTCGTCGACGATTGATTCCTGCCCGAGAGGATTTACACTGGCTGGAGATCTGGGACAAGGAAAACCAAGACTGATGCTGCCTACACATGAATATGCCAACGATCTGATCCTGTTCGCCTTAATTGTTGACTGCGGTTCTTTCAGCAAAGCCGCAGAAACGGCCGGCATCACCAGTTCGGTGGTCAGCAAACGTATCGGACGTCTGGAGAAATCCCTCGGCGCGCGCCTGCTTTATCGCACCACACGCAGCCTGACGCTAACGGAAAATGGCCGCAGCCTGTATCGCCAGGCCAAAGAGATCAGCGCCAAAATTCAGGATGCGCTGAACGTCGTCAGCGAAAACAGCGACGAATTGACCGGCGTTATCCGCATGTCGGTACCGACCATTTCGGGCGAGCTGCTGCTCAGCGAGAGCGTGGCGGAATTCTGTGCGCGGCACCCGAACCTGAAGGTAGAGATGCGGCTGGAAAATCGCTTTGCCGATCTGGTCAACGAAGGGATAGATCTGGCGATCCGCACCGGCACCCTGCCAGATTCAAGTCTCATCGCGCGCCACATTCTTGACTCCCGTTGGGTAATAGTCTGCTCGCCCGGCTATCTGCAACAGCATGCCGAACCCCATTCAGCCGACGACCTGCTCAAGCATAACTGCCTGACCTACACCTATCAGGAAAGCGGTACCGACAATTGGCTGATGAAGCCACCGGGCGGCAGCGAGATTTATGAGCTGCAGGTTAAAGGCAATTTGTCCGCCAATAACGCACGGGCTATCCGCAAGGCGGCGATTGGCGGTTATGGCATTGCCATGGTGCCACGTTGCATGGTGTTCGAGGATTTGCAGGAAGGTACGCTGGTAGAAGTTTTGTCCGGCCACTGTGGCAAGGTATTAGGCGTTTATGCGGTCTACCCTTATACCCGCAATTTACCGCTAAAAACCCGGTTGCTGATCGAACATATCATCGCGGACTATCAAAATATCCGCCATTACTTTTGAGGTCGATCACAATATCCTTCCTTTCAGCCGCAGGATGCCGGCGCGGGATTACAGCATTTTTAGATATAATCTATGGTGAATTAACGCCTAATTAATGTGATCCAGCCCCATCTCCGCTTTAAGTAAATAACCAATGCCTTGATTTTTAAATAAATACCCCTTACCCCTTCATATACCAATAATCCCATTTTGTAATCATCACGCTGACGCTTTTCGATGTTAAAAAATTGCCGTATAGCACCGCCTCCAATGTTGTGATTAGAATAAAAATGTTGCGGCAATTAACCATTTAGCTACATCTCCGCGAAAATAAAAATAATAACCGAAGAGGATCTTATGTCCCTTTTTTTCAGCGTTGCGCCCATCGTCCTGCTGATTTGGATGATGACCAAACGGAATGGCGTTCCCTCTTACCTCGCTCTGCCGCTGACGGCTATCGTCGTATATGCCGTGCAGCTACTGTGGTTCGACAGCGCTCCCCTGCTGTTGCAT
Organism: Serratia sp. OS31; assembly: GCF_014164835.1. NCBI lineage: Bacteria > Pseudomonadati > Pseudomonadota > Gammaproteobacteria > Enterobacterales > Yersiniaceae > Serratia > Serratia sp. OS31. Next base: position 55,130 of record NZ_JACJFQ010000012.1, read on the forward strand.
GCCAATATCGTCACTGCACTGGTGGCGGTCTTAACCCCTATCACCATCATCGCCGGTGCGATTTTGCTGAATAAACTGATGCAGATCAGCGGGGCGGAAAACGTGGTACGCCGCTGGTTGGAGAATATCAGCCCCAACCCAGTGGCCCAGTTGATGATCATCGGTTGGGCATTCGCGTTCATGATAGAAGGCGCCAGCGGCTTCGGCACGCCGGCGGCTATCGCGGCCCCCATTCTGGTGGGGCTGGGCTTTAACCCACTGCGGGTCGCCCTGCTGACGCTGGTGATGAACTCGGTGCCCGTCTCCTTCGGCGCCGTGGGTACCCCCACCTGGTTTGGCTTTGCCAATCTGGGCCTGTCGGACGCCAGCCTGCTGGACATTGGCCGCCAGACCGCGCTGATCCATTTTGTCGCCGGGTTCGTGATTCCGCTGCTGGCGTTGCGTTTTATCGTTTCCTGGCGCGACATTCGCCGCAATCTACCTTTTATTTTGCTTAGCATCCTGAGCTGTACCCTGCCCTATCTGCTGCTTGCTCAGGTGAATTATGAGTTTCCGGCGCTGGTCGGCGGCGCCATTGGCCTGGCGATGTCGGTGTTGTTGGCTCGCGCCGATATCGGCCTGACGTGCACAGAGAAGCAACAGGAAAACGCCCGGCCGGTGCCCTTTATGCAGGTGCTCAAAGCCATGACGCCGACCCTGCTGCTGATTGCTATCCTGATAGTGACCCGCATCCACCAATTGGGTATCAAAGCGCTGCTCAACAGTACGGCCCCGCTGTGGCAAGGGGATCTCGGTTGGCTGGGGGAACTGCGCGTCAGCGACGCCCTGATTATCGAGCTGCAACAGGTGCTCGGTACGCAGGCCGCCGCCAGTTACAAGACGCTGTACGTGCCCGCGCTGATCCCCTTTCTGCTGGTAGTGGTGCTGTGTATTCCGCTTTTTCGGCTGAGCCGTCACCAGGTCAAACAGATGTTCAGCGAAACCGGTCAACGGATAGCCAGGCCGTTTATCGCCCTGTTGGGTGCCCTGGTGATGGTCAACCTGATGATGCAGGGGGACAACGACGCACCGGTGATCCTCATTGGCAAAGCGCTTGCGGCGCTGACGGGGGAAAGCTGGCTGCTGTTCTCTTCTTTCCTGGGCGCGCTGGGGTCGTTCTTCTCTGGCTCGAATACCGTTTCCAACCTGACGTTCGGCGGCATCCAACAGTCGATCGCCCTGAGCAGCGGGCTAAACGTCAACCTGACGCTGGCGCTGCAATCTGTCGGAGGCGCCATGGGCAATATGGTGTGCCTGAACAATATTATCGCCGTCTGTTCGATCCTCGGGATCGGCAACGCCGAAGGAAAAATCATCAGAAAGACCGTGCTGCCGATGCTGGCGTACGGAGGGATCGCCGCCGTCATGGCCCAGATCCTGGCTCTCTGATCCAAAGTACGTTATCGAAAGAAGGTAAAAAAACATGATCATCTCCGCCTCAACCGACTATCGGGCTGCCGCGCAAGCCAAGCTTCCGCCCTTTTTGTTCCACTATATTGACGGCGGGGCCTACGCGGAGCATACGCTCAAGCGCAATACCGAAGATCTGGCCGATATCGCCCTGCGCCAGCGCGTGCTGCGCAATATGTCGGACCTCAGTCTGGAAACCCACCTGTTCGGCGAAAAGCTGGCGATGCCGGTGATACTGGGTCCGGTCGGGTTAACCGGCATGTATGCCCGTCGTGGTGAGGTACAGGCGGCTCGGGCCGCGGCGCAGAAAGGCATTCCCTTTACGTTGTCTACGGTTTCGGTATGCCCGATTGAGGAAGTCGCGCCGGCCATCGATCGGCCCATGTGGTTCCAACTGTACGTGCTGAAGGACCGTGGCTTTATGCGTAATGCGCTCGAGCGTGCCAAAGCGGCCGGGGTGAAAACGCTGGTGTTCACCGTTGATATGCCGGTCCCCGGCGCGCGCTATCGCGACGCCCATTCCGGTATGAGCGGCCCCAACGCCTCCCTGCGCCGCGTGCTGCAGGCGTTTACTCACCCGCAATGGGCCTGGGACGTTGGCCTGTTGGGGAAACCGCACGATCTGGGCAATGTGTCGGCCTATCGCGGTAAACCGACCAGTCTCGAAGACTATATCGGCTGGCTGGGGGCCAACTTCGATCCTTCCATCTCATGGAAAGATCTGGAGTGGATCCGTGAATTCTGGGAAGGGCCGATGATCATTAAAGGCATTCTGGATCCCGAAGACGCCAAGGATGCGGTGCGATTCGGCGCCGACGGCATCATCGTCTCCAACCACGGCGGCCGTCAGTTGGACGGTGTACTCTCGACCGCACGCGCCATGCCGGCGATCGCCGATGCGGTAAAAGGCGACATTACGTTGCTGGCCGACTCCGGCATCCGCAGCGGATTGGACGTGGTGCGAATGATCGCTCTGGGGGCTGACAGCGTACTGCTGGGGCGCGCCTTCGTTTACGCGCTGGCCGCCGCCGGTCAGGCCGGTGTCGCTAACCTGCTGGAGCTGTTGGATAAAGAAATGCGCGTTGCCATGACGCTGACCGGAGCCAAAACCATTGCTGAAATTGGCGCCGGCTCTTTGGTCCACGGACGCGGCTGACACCCTCCCCTGGCGGTTCCTGAAGCCGCCAGCATCATGGCCGTTGCACCCACCGTGGCGACGGCGCTCTCACCAGCCATGAGCCGTAGTTGCCCGTTGTCACCTGCGGTCTAAACGGGCAACGCCACTCATAAATCGCCCCATGCTAACTTATGCCGATTCAGTCTGATGGTTGTCGGATAACGGGTGCATGATGGTGGCCTGGCCCTTTCTTTTAAGGCATCACCGATGACGACAAAACTCACCGAAGCCGGTTTTTGGCGCAAGACCGCGGACTCTTCAACGTTGAAAGAGCCGAGGGTTTTGATCCGGGTCTATGTCGGCGAAGGCGAAATAGACCGCACCATCGCCTTTTATGAACAGCTGCAGGGAGTGCAGGCAGACATGCGTTTTGATTTTCCTCAGCACAGCCTGGTGTTGGCAGCCGTCGGCCCCTTTTTGATCCTGGAAGGGTCGCCAGAGAATTTGCAGCCCTTCCGCTCTACCGTCGGCACGCTGTTGGTCGATGATATTTATCCCTATCATCAACGCCTGCTGGACGCCGGAGCAGAAATATTTTTCGGTCCGGTGGAAGTCCCGACCGGTGCCTGTTTCAATGCCCGCCTACCCGACGGTACGGTGCTGGAATATGTTCACCACCGACCGCGCGACGGCGAGTAAAGCCGCCTGGTTACTCTCGCCGCAAAAAGAAATGCTTGATGGTTTGCCGCAGCCATTGATGCGCGGCACCGCACAAGAGCCCAATGCGCCGTTCAGCCGGCAGTAAACCCTTCTGCAAAGGCGCCACGCAAATAACGGCTGAACTCCGTCACTGCTCGCGATACCTGGGACGCATAGGGGCGAACCACATAAAGACTGTCGGCAAAAGCGCCTATCGGCCGCCAGGCCGGCAGTACCTCAATCAATCGACCGTCCGCCAACGCCTGCTGCGCGCTGAAGTCCGGCAGCAAGGCAATACCCAACCCTTCTGCCGCCGCATCGCGTATCGATTCGCTGTTATTGGTGGCAAAAGGGCCGCTGACCGGCACGCGAGTTTTTTCTGCTTTGCCCTGCGACGCGTGTTTAGCCACGAAGCTCCAGCCGGGTTGTTCGGTGCCGCGGGGGTAGTAAAGGCACTGATGCCGTTGCAGATCCGCCGGTGACGTCGGCATGCCGTGGCGTTTTACGTAGTCTGCCGACGCCACCGCCAGGGTTTCGGTTGAGCACAGCCGCCAGGCGACATGGGTATCGGGCAGGCTGTCACTGTGACGGATCGCCAAATCAAAACCCTCGGTAGCCAACGATACCAGCCGATCCGAAACCTCAAGCTGCACCCGCACCTCAGGATTAGCGCGGAGAAAGCCGGTAATACGCGGCACCAGTTGTTGACGAGCAAACGCCACCGGCGCCGTGACCCGCACCGCACCGCGCAACGGCCCGGCAGAGTCGCAAATGCCGGAAAAACTCTGCTTAATCTGCGCGAAAGGCTGGCGCAGTTCTTCGACCAGCCTCAATCCGGCCTCGGTCAGCCTGACGCTGCGGGTGGTCCGCTGTACCAACGGCACCCCGGCCAGCATTTCAATCTCTTTGATTTTTTGGCTCATGGCCGCTTTGCTGACGTCCAACCGCTCCGCCGCCCGGGTATAACTGCCCTGCTCGGCCAACACGGTAAGCCAATGCAAATGGGTCCACAGGGTTTCTATTTTGGGATTTTTCATCGTCGACTGTTCATTTATCTAAACAATGAATTCAAGTATAGCGCTTCTTCCCGTCCCGGTGCTTGGCTAAGATGCATGCACAAAGGCGATGTCAAAACGCTGCCCTGCGCACAGAAAAAACCATTAACTCACTGACAGGATTATTACTATGCCATTAGTTATCTTTGATGTAATCGAGGGTCGCAGCGACGCCGAACTGCAAAAGCTGCTTGATGCAGCCCACCGTGCTGTCCTCAGTGCCTTTGAGGTTCCCACTCGCGATCGCTACCAGATTGTTCATGAAAATAAGGCTAAGCACATGGTGATTGAAGATACCGGTCTTAACCTGACCCGTACCCGCGATCTGGTGGTGGTTCGGGTGATTACCAGCCCACGGGCCGAAGAGCAAAAACAACGCTTTTATGCCGAGCTTTGCCGTGAGCTGAAAGAAAGCTGCGGGATTGAAGGCAATGACTTAATGGTGTCCATCACCACCAACAGCAAGGGTGACTGGAGCTTCGGCAAGGGCGTGGCACAATACCTGACTGGCGATCTTTAACTGCCGAGCCCCAGGCCTGGGTTATCACCTGGGGCAACACTTTCAGGACTGCTGCTCTTCGCTATATTGGTTTTGCCACATTGCAGCATAGCGGCCGTTGGCAGCCAGCAAGGCGTCATGTCGCCCACGCTCAACGATCTCACCGGCCTCCAGCACGATGATTTCATCAGCATCCACCACCGTCGACAGACGGTGCGCGATCACCAATGTGGTGTGGTCGCGGCTCACCTCACGCAGATGCGCCTGAATTTCGCGTTCGGTCTGGGTATCCAGAGCACTGGTTGCCTCGTCGAACACCAGGATCGCCGGATTTTTCAGGATGGTGCGGGCAATCGCCACCCGCTGCTTTTCCCCACCCGACAGCTTGAGCCCGCGCTCGCCCACCCGTGTTTCATACCCATCGGGCAGGCTGACGATAAACTCGTGAATATGCGCCAACCGAGCCGCGCGCTCGATCTCTTCCTGACTCGAACCGGTTTTACCGTAACCGATGTTGTAGCCCAACGTATCATTGAACAACACGGTGTCCTGCGGCACGATGCCGATGGCCGCGCGCAGGCTGGCCTGCTTCAGGCCGCGGATATCCTGGCCGTCAATCGAGACGGCGCCGCCGTTCACGTCGTAGAAACGAAACAGCAGCCGGGATAGCGTGGATTTACCGGCCCCCGAAGCGCCGACGACTGCCACCGTGTTGCCGGCCGGGATGGTGAAACTGACGTTTTTCAGGATCGGCCGACGCTCATCATAGCCAAAGCTGACCGAGTCAAAACTCACCTCACCTGCGCGCAATTGCAACGCTGTCGCATCTGGCCTGTCGACAATTTCCTGCTCTTCCTGCAGCAGATCGAACATGTTCTCCATGTCGATCAGCGCCTGCCTGACTTCGGCATAAATAAACCCGAAGAAATTCAGCGGCTGATAAAGCTGCAGCAGATAGGCATTCACCAACACAAAGTCACCGACCGTCATCCGCCCCTGCACAATGCCCTGCGCTGCCATCGCCATCATCACGATCAATCCGATGGATATGATGGCCGTTTGCCCGAGGTTGATGGCGGTAAAACTGAACTGATTTTTGATGGCGGCATATTCATACAGGCGACGCGACATATTGAACCGATCGGCCTCAAAATCTTCATTACCGAAGTATTTTACCGTCTCGTAATTCAACAGGCTGTCGAGCGATTTGCTGTTGGTATCGGCGTTGGCCCGGTTGAGCTCACGCCTGAAACGGGTTCGCCAGCTGACGGCCATCACGGTGAACAGGATATAGCAGCCAACCGTCACCACAATCGCCAGCGCAAACCAGCCGTTTAACAGATGCCACATGATCACCGAAACCAGGGTGATTTCGAACAGGATAGGAAAAATGGAGAACAGCAGCCGCGAAAGCACCGTCGCCACCGCCTGAGTGCCGCGTTCGATCGACAGCGACAGCCCGCCGGTCTGCCGCTCCAGGTGAAAACGCAGGCTCAGCGCATGCAACTGTCTAAATACGCGCAATCCCAGCAAGCGGGTCGCATTCTGGCTAACGTGCACGAACATCACGTTGCGCAATTCTTCAAATAACGCGCCCCCGACGCGCGCCACACCATAGGCCAGGATCAAGCCAATGGGGATCGCCAGCATTTTGGCGGTTTCACCGCTCAAGGCATCGACCATGGCTTTATAAGCCAGCGGTACCAGCGTGATACTGACCTTGGAAACCACCATAAAAACAAAGGCGATCACCAGGTAATAACGCAGCCTGGGATTATCTTTAGGCCACAGGTAGGGCAGCAGAAACTTCAATAAGCGGGAACGGTCCATATCAGGTATCTATTGTCTCAGTCAGCAGAGCGGCGTGATTTTTTATATTCTGGCACGTATGCCATGAAAAACCTTCGGTAATTCGCCGCTATGACTCTTTTTGAGCCGGAGGACAAAACACCGCAGCAAAGCATCATCACCAAGAAGGTGTGTTCCACTATAATAATGTGCAGGACATTCAAAACAAGGGAGTTGCACCATGCTAAATATGAATCATCTTCATTCGTTGAATATCGATGAACAAAGCCTAAAGAAACAACGTACCCCGCTGTTAATCATCTCAATATTGCTTTTAGTGGGCGGCATTTTTTGCCTGTTCAGCCCCTTCGCTTCCGGTGCCGCGCTCAGTATGGTCATGGGCATTTTTTTGCTGCTGAGCGGTTTCGGTCTCATTTTCGGCATGCTGGCTAACCGAGTGCAAAATACCTGGCCGATGATCGGCGGTATTTTGCTGGGGGTGGCTTATCTTATTATCGGCTACGTGTTTATCACCACCCCGGCGGTAGGCATTTTCGCCATGGCGGTCTATCTTGCCGTGTTGTTCGCTCTGGGCGGCATTGTTCGACTGATAGCCGGCTATAAGCTCCGTGAAGTCAGCGGCAGCTGGCTGCAATACGTGATTGGTATTTTGGATCTGATCATTGCCTGGATGCTGTTCAGTGCCGATCCGATGACCTCCGTCGTGTTGGTCACCACCATTGTCGGTATTGAAATGCTTTTCAGCTCTTTTGGGCTGTTCCAGGTTGCCCGGCAGCTGAAACGCTCGTGATCTCAGGCGGGGCCACTCGGCTCCGCTTTTCCGTTGCGCTGCCGACAATTACCCCGATACATCGGCGGCCAAGTGCCTTAATATTAATCAGGTTGCACGCAAAACAGGTTCAGTTACTTCCCCTGACGAAAGATTGAAATGAGATGATAACGCTATGGAATTCAAGGACTATTATACCATTTTAGGGGTCAAACCATCCGATGACCTCAAGGCGATAAAAACCGCCTACCGCCGGCTGGCGCGAAAGTATCATCCAGATGTCAGTACGGAAAAAAATGCCGAGGCGCAGTTTAAAGAAGTGGCCGAAGCCTACGAGGTGCTGAAAGACGACGAGCGCCGCGCTGAATATGATCAACTCCGCCAACATCGCAATGATCCGAACTTCGGCCGCCAAACCCAGCATGCACACGCAAATGCAAATAATGCCGAAGATTTTTCCGATATCTTTTCCTCCATGTTCGGCGAACATGCGCGCGGCCAGCGTCAGCGCCAAAGCCGAGCCATGCGTGGGCAAGATATTGAAATGGAAGTGGCCATATTCCTGGAAGAAACAGTTGCCGAGCAAGCTCGCACTATTCGCTACAGCCTGCCGGTCTATAACGCCTTTGGCATGGTGGAGCAGGAAATCCCCAAAACCCTTAATGTGAAAATCCCTGCCGGCGTAGGCGATGGCGAACGCATTCGTCTTAAGGGCCAGGGCGGACCGGGTAGCGACGGCGGCGCAAACGGCGATCTCTACCTTATCATCCGTATTGCTCCGCACCCATTATTCGACGTGGTAGGGCACGATCTGGAAATTGTGTTGCCGATTGCCCCCTGGGAAGCTGCACTCGGTGCCAAGGTGCCGGTTCCTACTCTGAAAGACAGCATTTTGTTGACCATCCCTGCCGGCAGCCAAACCGGGCAGCGCCTGCGCGTTAAGGGAAAAGGCTTGGTCGGCAAAAAGGAAACCGGCGATTTGTATGCCGTGATCAAGGTCATGATGCCGCCGAAGCCAGACGAAAAGAGTGCTGCGCTGTGGCAACAGCTGGCGGAAACTCAGGCGAGCTTTGATCCGCGCAAAGAGTGGAGTAAGCAAAATGGCTAACCTAAAAGTAACTTTCACCATTACCGAGTTTTGTTTGCATACCGGTGTGACTGAGGATGAGCTAGCGGAGATTGTCGGCTTGGGCGTTATAGAGCCGCGCAACCCGACAACGGAAGAGTGGATCTTTGACGATCGCGCCTTGATCACTTTCCATCGTGCTCAGCAATTGCACCATGAGCTGGCACTGGACTGGCCGGGCATTGCCGTCACCCTGACATTGCTCGAAGAGATTGAGCAGTTACGTAAAGAAAACAGCCAGTTGCAGCAACGGCTGGCTCGATTCGTTGCCAGGCCCTGATAGGCGAAAATGCCCCATAACATCGCCCCTTTCCGCTCAGAAAAAGTAATTTCGCTTTAATATTTCCCCTGAGCGGATGGGTGCCAATGAAAATATGCTTTAAATACTGAAAAATAAGGCTTCGCGGGTATTTCATAAGCACTGTTAATAAAGACATGTCATTAAAAACAGTATTGACACTGTTTGATAAACCCGTAGATTGGTAATCAACAGCAGCGTAATGATAGCGGCTGTTAATAGTAAAAGTGTTAAGTAAACTGTTATTAATTTATTTTGCGATAAAGGCCACGAAGTTTTTTTAGTATGGGCCATCGATGCTGAGAAAAGTTACAGTCTTGCTCGATGAAGCTTTAAGGCCACGTCATAAGTACCGACAATCGCAGGGTGTGTACCAAAACGCGATGATGTAAGGCCATGGTAGAACTGTTTTTTGTTTGCGATCAATGAGTAAGATAGTGAAAGCCGGTCGCAATAGAAGTGAGGCTATGCATCAAAGAATAGATATCGCGAGGGGAGATGTACGAGTTGAGATGCCATACCTTTATTATTTAGGTGGGCGCTGAGTTTAAACTGATAAATATAGGGGAGGCTTTCTTTAACCCAATATTATCTACGATTAACCTGTACATTTAGTGTAGAACTTCAGCAGTAAAATATTAAGCCTGGTAATGTTAAATTTGAAGTCGATAGTACCTTAAAAGCCCTGGCTGCAACGGTCAGGGCTTTTATCATTGATGCAAACCCTGAGCCGTATTGATCGTTAACTTCCTCCTCAGCAGCCCCCAAGAAAAACCGCAGCAACAATCTCATTTACCGCTCTGCGTGACGGTTTTTTACGCCCCCCCACACACTTATCATTAGGATTTTTACCTAAAAATACAGTTTAAGTTCAACGTCGTTAGGATTCATCTTAAAATACAACCAGGGATATTTATGGATCTTGATGCTCAGGGAATGAAATGGATGACAAACAGCGTAAGCAGGGTTATCGGGTAGAGTATGGCGAAGAATGGAAGCCAGAAAAAATCTCTAAGTGGTTTTGGTTTGTGCTGATCGCCATTCTTGGTGTTTTAATTGCCGCTTCCTAAAAATAGCAAGCGAGAAGGTTTTCTGTATAAAGTCAGGGATATGTCTCAGCGGTCGAAACCGCTGAGCAGAGTGCGAAAGTATTCATTTTATTATAGAGAAATGAATAGTCTAACTGCGATTATCGGTATTCAACATATTCCCTAGCTTTTCTGATTTATATTGAGAATAGTTACGCTGGGTTTCAGGATATTCCAGCTGGGACAGAATATCATTATAAGCCTGGTAGCAAGGTTGTTCGCGGTTAGCGCTACTGCCATTGAGCAGTTCTTCCGGCATGGTTCCCTCTTTCACTATGCGGCCAAGGAACATCCGAATGCCTTCAGAAACGGTCATGCCCATCTCTTTGAATACCGCTTCTGCGCGTTGCTTTAAGTTCGTGTCAATTCGCGCCTGAACAATGCTATCGCGTGTCATAAAACCCTCCTGGTGACATTTATCTCATCCTGTCAGGGTATTATTGCGCTGGAGATAGCGGATAAAAATGAGAATTCAGCTCGGCGCAGTAACGCTATTGACGGTTATAGTGTGAGCAATAACCACATCTCTCGTAAGGTAAAGATGACATAACCAGGAGTGCGCGTTTAAATGCTCTGTTATTACCTCATCATTATGCTCAAACTAACGCAGATGGATTAAACAGTCATTCAAAGAAAATATCATTAATTCTATTATTTTCAAACCGCTATAGATTTTATCAGGGTGCATATCTTCCAACCCTCGGTTCTCAAAGGCCAGACAGGCCGCCGCAATCTCTTTCGCACAGATGGTTTGCGCGGAGCCTTTTAATCGATGAACCGTTTTGGCAACCCCAACCCGATCACCCTGCTTTGCCAAGGTTTGGGCCAGGGCAATTTCCTTTATATTTTCTTCGTTAGCTTTATAAAGTAGCGTTTTAATAAAAGAAATGTCGTTGCCAGCAACCTGAAAAAGCCGGTTGATATCTACATGTGCGGACAACGATAACTGGCCATCCTCCATCACATTCTGCCCCTCGTTGGGTTTGCGCATTTTTCGTCCAGGTTATTTAATCCAAATTATTTTTCATGCAAAACTCATAGGTTTCCATCATGCTATTAAGGTCCAGCTTGGCCATAACTCTTCTTTTATAGGTCCCTACCGTCTTATCACTTATATTCATCTGCAAACCAATATCGACCAATCGCATGCCTTTTGCCAAATAACGTAATACCTGCAACTCTTTTGCCGAAAGCGAAGCAATTGCATTTTTTTGTTTATCTTCATCGGGCTGCAAAATCTGTTGTCTTGCCTGTTTTAAAGGGAAATAACCATAGCCGGCGCTAATTGCTGCCACAGCGCTGTGCAGGTCGCATAAGTTATTCGCCTTACTGATAAAACCATCCGCCCCGGCGCTCACACAGTTTTTAATATAGTAAGGTTCGTCTTTCCCCGACAGCACCAGGATAGCCCCACCGAACTGGCGTTTGCGCAAACGCTGAACCAGTTCAATGCCGCTGATAGAGTGAATGTCGATATCAACGATAACCAGATCCGGCTTGTGTTTTTCAATTAATGATAGCGCCTCAAAACCATCACCCGTTTCACTAATTACCCTGAGGCCTTCTTTTTCCAACAACACTTTAATGGCAAAACGTGTGACAGGATGGTCGTCAACAACCAAAACACTCTTCATCGGTCACTACCTCATTATTTTCGTCAATTTACTGCTGCCCTGGAAAGCCCAAAAAGATGATAATGAATAATTGAAGCTTGGCTCAATGATACGCAGTTCACCATGGCATGAATGGCTAAGATTATTTTATATTAGGCCCAAAAAACCGTTAGCAGTAACAATGAATCATACTATACCCTCGTGGTCATCACCATAGAGAGAATTCACTTACCATTTGTTTTTATTAATGTTATGTGGATGTTACATGCCATCTCCGCTCATTATTTTGTTGTTGAACAGATCATATCATTATTGCGAATTTCGCGCCTATGTCGTTGGAGAAAACCCTGGCCACAGACGCAAATTTTGTGTAAGGGAAACATTACACAAAATAACGCCGATGATTACAAAAAAATCAGGATTACCTTACAAAAATTGAAAGGATGTTCCGATGGGTTAAAAGAAAGCTTCGCTATAATCTATCTAAATCCTATCTCAATGCCTTACAGCCATAATGTCTACGCCTCCATTTGACAATATTCCTATAGAAACCGCACCTTATTAAGGTTCACGACTTCTGCTGTGTAGCTATCTCCAGACTTTATGATTATCAATTAGTGCTAATTTACACTTCGTTAGCCTAAAAATTAAAATCCGTGCATTCTACATGGAACCTTTGATAATCAATGCGTCTTTTTAAACAAGGTATGAGCCGATATGTTCTTTATAACGCTTAAAAATAATTTAGTCGGCCTTATATGCTGGTTCGCATTAACCCTGTTTACCCTTGTCATGCCGGCACTTCACGCCGCAGAGTTGACCATGGAAGAAAAAGAGTGGATCAGATCCCATCCGGAACTGCGGGTCGGCACTTATGAAGGCGGATTGCCGCCACTGGAAGATAAGGTTAAAAACCAATTAACCGGTTTTGCGCCGGACGTACTCAACGAAGTCGCCAGTCGATTAAAATTAACGCTAAAGGTTAAAGAGTATCAAAATCGTCTCGATATGATGCAGGCGCTGAGGCACGGCGAAATCGATGTGGTCATGAACATGTCCCCCACGTTCTCAGGTGCCAAATATCTGCGCTACAGCCAGCCTTACGGCGAGAACGATCTGATTATTGTCAGCGCCCGCGACAATCGCCACATTCTGGATCATTCAGACCTCGCCAAGGCATCGGTTGCCGTAGTCACCGGTTCGCCCGAAGCCGAGCTGATCCCGGACGTTTATCCCGCCATCAGGTTGCATGAATTCGTCAACCAGACCGCCGCCCTGCTCAGCGTCGAGCAGGGCGAAACCGATGCATTTATCGGCAATCGCTACACTATCCGCTACCATATTGCCCTTAACAAAAGCGAAGCTTTCAGAACCGTGGGCAATGCCTATTTACCGCTGCAAACGCTAAGATTTGCCTTTCCACGGGAAAACCCGTTACTGGCCAACGCATTCGATGTGGCCATTACCGATATTGGCTGGCGCGAACAACAGGCGTTATTTGAAAAATGGGTCGCTCCCTTCCCTGCCCGCTTGCCAAAAACGGAACGCATCAACCTTTCTCCCGATCAGATTACTTTACTGAATCAATTGCCACACCTGCAGGTCAGCAACCTGGAATCCTATCCGCCGTTTTCTTTTCGCAATCAGCATGGTGAACCCAGCGGCCTGGTCGAAGACTATTTCGATCTGATACGCCGCCAGCTGCAGCTTAAATCTGAACGTGTCAGGGTTCGTTCACTGAATGAATTAATGAAAATGATCAAGGAAGGCGAAATCGATCTGGTCCCCGGTTTGCCGCCAACCGCAGAGCGCATGCAGTTTTTAGCCTTCAGTCAACCTTACGCACGCTTTCCGCTGATGATCGCTACGCGCAAAGAAACCAGCAATATCGAAGGTATCGAAAGCCTTGGCAAGGCACGGGTAGCGATATCCGAGGACGCAGAGCCCATCCCAACGCTACTGCGTAAAAACCCGGAGCTGACTCTGATTCATACCGATACTGCAGAACAAGGCCTGCAGCTGTTGGCCGACCGCCAGATAGATGCTTACATCGGCAATCTGGTGGTCACCGATCGCATTATTACCGAGCAATACCCCAACATATTAAAGGTCGCGGCACCGACCGGTTACTATGCCGAACTGGCGGTGGCGGTCACCAAAAAGTACGCCTATGTCATCCCGCTGATCAACCAGGCTCTGGCAAATATCAGCACCGATCGCAAAGAGCAGATCCGCAGCGCCTGGTTCCCGATCACGTTCCAGGAAGACGTCGATCTTCTGGTTATCATCAGGAAAATCCTGCCCGCCATATTGGCCGTCGGCTTTATCATGGCACTGCTTATCATCGCCTATTGGCGTTTGCGTAAGGAGACCAGCCGCAGGATCCGCGCCCAGATGACCTTAGCAGACCAGCTCAGCTTCCAGCATGCTCTGTTGGAAACCATCCCGTTCCCGGTATTGGGCAAGGACCACCACGATCGTTATATCGCGGTCAACAGCGCCTTTGAGAAACTGACCGGTCATGCATCCGCGCATATGCTGGGTAAAACGCCAGAAGAATGCGGCTACATCGATGCCATCGTCTCGCTGGAGCGCGAGCCGGAAAACCGCGCGGCTCTGTCGGCCGAGGAAGGCATCCACCGTCCACTGCGCTATGCCAATGCCAAAGGGGAAATGCGGGAGGGGTTGTTCTGGCTCAAACCCTTCTTCAGCGTTGACGGGGGGCCTGGCGGCAGCGTTACCGTATTGGTCGACGTCACGGACATCCGCCGTTCTGAAGAACGAGCGCTAATCTCAGAAGCCCTGCTGACCGACGTGACCGAATCGCTGCCGGTTACCGTGTTTCAAGTCTGCCTTTCGGTAAATGGCGATATACATTTTACCTACGTAGCGGGTGCCGCAGAAGCCACCTTCGGCTTATCTGCCGAAACCATGATGGCGGATCATGAAAGCTTCCAGCAACGGGTGAATGCCGAAGATATGTCCATGCTGCAAGAGAACTTGGTTCGCATGCAGGGCACGCTGGCCCCCTTCCAGAACGAATTCCGCATGCAGGTCAAAAACAATCAGTGCTGGATCCGTGTCAATTCAGGCAAGGGTAAACGTGAGAGCAACGGGGATGTGCTATGGGGCGGTTATTTTGAAGATATCACTCAATCCCGCCACCAGGAACGCATGCTGCTCGAAGCAAAAACCAAGGCGGAGGCCGCAGCCCGTGCAAAAGCGACTTTCCTGGCGACCATGAGCCATGAGATACGCACCCCGGTACACGGCATTCTTGGCTGGCTGGAGCTGCTGGAAAGAACCCGACTGGACGATGAACAAAACAGAATGCTGGTTACAGTACAAAGTTCTGCGCAGCATTTGACCCAGGTGATTGACGATATTCTTGATTTCTCCAAGCTGGAGGCGGGCCAGGTCTCACTGGAAAACCTGGCGATGGATATCCGGGTATTCCTGTCGGAAATGATGCAAACCCTGAACCTGCAAGCGTTGAAAAAGAGCCTGTCACTGCATCTGTATCTGGATAGCAGAGTCGCCCAAAAGCTGTTGTTCGACCCGGTCAGGCTGCGCCAAATTTTAATGAACTTTCTCAGTAACTCGCTGAAATTTACCCATGCGGGCAACATTACGCTGCGGTTGGTTCTGCTCGGCGAACAGAAAGGCCGGCAGTTTTTGCGCTTCAGCGTGGTTGATACCGGTATCGGCATCCCTGCGGATATGCAGCAGCAATTGTTCCAACCTTTTCAACAGGCAGAGGCTTCCACCACCCGCCGTTTTGGCGGCACCGGCTTAGGGTTGGCTATCTCCAAAGGCCTGGCGCAACAGATGAACGGAAAACTCACCATGCTCAGTGAGCCGGGCGAAGGCACCACCCTCAGTTTCGATGTCCACTTCGACGTCTACACACCGTCAGCCGCGTTGCCGGAGCTGTTGGGTACTCGAGCTACCCTTTGGTGCGATGACGTCGTTATCGGTCAGAACCTGCGGGAGATGCTGTTGGCATTAGGCGTCACCGTCACCTGCCTGTCAGGTACGCAGACGCCGTCGCTTATCATGACCGGCTGCGATTTGCTGTTTATAGAGGAAACCATGCTGTCCACTCTTGCGATACCAGTCACCGTCAGGGACAACATGATCGTATTGACTGAAAAACCGCTGCCGGACAATTCGACCGATCCGCATATCCTCAACGTCACGCCATTATCGTGGGAGAGGGTTAAAAAAATCTGCACCACTTTGTTAATCGAGCAAAAAAAACAGGCCGTCAACGTCTATGAACCCACAGTAGAAGAGGCGCCAGATATCACCCAGAACCGCGAACATGCCCTGGCGAACGGAAGCCTGATATTGGTCGCCGAAGACCACCCTATCAGCCGGGAACTGATCAAACATCAGCTGCAAATCCTGGGCTATTGCTTCGATATCGTTGAGGATGGCCAACAGGCTTTGCAGGCAATAGAAACCACCCGCTATGGCCTGGCGATTGTCGACTGCCATATGCCCTATATAGACGGTCTGGAATTAAGTCGCCTGATCCGCAAGAAAGAGGCAGCGACAAACAGCGCAAGACTGAAAATTGTCGCACTCACGGCGGGCGTACTGGAAGAACAAGAAGATCAGTGTCTTGCTGCCGGCATGGACGCTTATTTAACAAAACCTATTGATATTAAAGGGCTGAAGGAAATTCTCACCCGATTTATCACGCCAAGAACGGTTGCCGCAACGACGTTCGGTGCAACCAACCCAAATCATTTTTTCACTCTAGACATGGCCTCTTTGAATAAGCGTTATGGCTCAGAAGAAAAGGCCAGAGTGGTCATGGGTATGATGCTGGGCAATCTGGAGCATGGGCTGCATCAGCTGGCCGCCAGCCGATCTGCCCCGCAACAAGCGCTGATTGTGCGCCACCTGGCATTGGATCTGGGGGCACTTAATTGCCATATACTGGCCACGCAGGCGTCAAGGCTGGAAACACGGCTAAATCAGGGAAAAGTTAATCTCACCGGTGATCTACAGGATTTCAAACAGGCTATTGCGCAGTTGATCCTGCAGTTGCATATGCTGTAGCAGAAAATAAAAGACGATGATACCTCCCTGCCCCTCTGTCGGGTAAGTGGTGGCCCTCGATAACATTGCCGCTTTCTTTGTGCGAAGCCCTTCCCCCACTTCGGCAAAAAAAGCGCCAATGACCGGCTTTGTTAGCAGCCTCCTAAAATCACTCCAGCAGCTCCAACGAGAGGTGAGATTCACTTATTTGGCGGGAGGCAACACGGGCAGCGCTCTCCGGCAACACGGGCTCAATTTCAACGCGTGCATTAAAATTTTTACCCTTGACCAGTTGACCATTCAGCACAGCGGCAAACACCTTACCGGGCTGCAATAGCAGGCTGGATTCGGATGTGCTGTCAATGGCGCCGGCCGGTGTCATAAATGCGGCCTGTACGCTCTGCCCATCCAGTTGGCAGTCCTGCAGCCGGATATTAATACGGCCCCGCTCACCATAGCGCAAATCGCCGTTGGCATCGCGATCGCCTCGCATCTCGAGGCGTATCGTCTGGCTATAGGGACAAACCACGCTGAGCATAAGCGTACGTTTTCCCGGCGTTACCTCATCGCCACCGGCCACATCTTGCAGTTGCCAACGTGACTGGATGCCATAGTCGATAACGGGCGTACCTGTGGACAGGCTACACCGCGTGTCCACCGGCAAAAATGATTGGGCCTCAATGCTACTGGCTTCAATGGCGGAAGCTGCCGGCTGGCTTATTGCCAGTCCCATCGCCAGTGCGGCAAATATTTTTCTCATAATAACATCCCCTGTCAGCGACATATGGCATTGGCGGTTTCATACAGGCCACTGGTGTCGGCCTTTTCCGGCAATGAGAGCGAAAATGAACATATCGTTTTACCGGAAACCTGTACGTCCAGCTTGCCGGCCCCAGCCGCATCAGAAATAAATACGCTCCCCTTGCTGCCAACCACGGTGACAAAATTGCCGGCCGCATCAAACACGCTGGCACCATAGGGCAGAGGGTTGTTCACGGCATCTTTCACGTCTACCAATACCCGCCGGGTCCGTATCACGGAAAAATCGATATAGTTGACAGAGCCCCGCGCAGCCTCGGCCTCCTGCCATGCGTTGCCAATATCGACGTTTTTCGCCAGGCTGCGGGTATCCACCTGAACAGCGGAGCGTTTATACCCAGCCAGAGAGGGTAAAACGGCATAACCGCGCCCATCAGTCCAGACCGGACCTGCCGAGGTGTCCAACCGCACGCCGGCCTCCTCCCCCACCTTGGCGATACCGAAAGTATCATTGACCCGATAAGGAGAAAGCGTAATACCGCGATGGTGAGTTACAATCGCCCCGGAGGCCCGCGCCGACCAGGAAGTGTAATTACCCGAATCTTGGCTGATGCTGCCGCTGAGTTGACTGAATGGGGTAACGCTGTCGATGCTGCCGGTACCGGATGTGCACTGATTGCTAAAATCACGCTCGCTGGAAAGGCTCCATCCCCAATCCTGATGGTCGCGATCGCTGTAACGCATGCCGCCGCGACTGCCGCTATGCGAGCTGTTATTAAGGTAGCTGCTGATGCTGCGGCTGCCGCCAAAGGGGATATTGACCGTGATATACAAGCGAGTTTCCGCATCGCTGTTGCGGCTGCCGGTATTGTGCTCCAGGCTGGCGCTGAAATAAGCGCGTTCAAACTGTTTGCTCCAGCCGCCACGTACGTAATTTGTAGCATCTCCGGCAAAGGTGCTGCTGCGAGACCAGGATAAAGACAGGTTGCCGAAACTGTCCTGCGACCAGCTTATGCCACCGCCGAACTGGTTTCGGCTACGGCCGGCGGTATCCTGCCCATCGGTTTGCAGCGCGTCACTCAAATCGCGATAGCCGGATGTTTGTTGAACGGCATTGACGCTAACCCCAATACGCTCCGTAAGCTTATGAGTCAGCGCGGCAGTAGCCGATACCCCCGTATTGCCATGCGTATCATCCTGTGCGGCAATAGTTTGTACAGAAAGAAAAGTCTCGTTAAACAGCTGACTATCCAGCCCCACGGCACCTGCGCGATAGGGCGAAGATCCAAGCAGCCCAGCGTTAAGCGTAGTGAACGGGGTCAGCCCCCACCCCGTGGCCAGAGTCCCGAGTAGCGGAGCTTCGCTGCTGCCTTGTTGATCAAGCTTACCAACGCCAAATGACATCCCCGGCGCAACCGCAGCTCCGTTCAACAACAGGGTGGAGGCAGGGACAGAAAACTGGCGCGTTTCACCATTGCTGCCGGTTAGCGTCACGGCCAAATCTGAACGGGTATTTAGCAGTGAAAATCCCTGCAGCCGAAAGGGGCCGGCGGGTACCGTGGTGCTGTAGACCAACATGCCGGATTGACGTACTTCCACCACCGATTGGCTATCGGCAATACCCTCAACCAACCCCGCACCACCTCGGTCACCCTGCAGGGCAGCCTCCGGGAACATCTGAAACCCCAACACCTGGCCAGTACCGAACATCGAGTTGGACAAGCTAATCTGCCCAATCTGAAGAACCTTTTTAATCCCCGCGAAAGTACGCTGTGAATAGGCGGCCTGGTGCTGCATTTGATCTTTGCCGTTAAAACGAGAGAAAGTCTGTCGGCTACGAACGATCCAATCGCTGATGTTAAAACCCGCCTCGGTGCCCAATTGCATAAAATTCAGGCCCGCAGTGGCGCCGGCAGAGTCCATATATTGCGCGTCGTAATTCAGCATGCCGGCAAAGCCGCCATGGTTCCAGTTGCCTTCCTGCGCATCGGGTGCGCTCAGCGCTTGCGCCGGGAGCACCAAATCAACCCGAGCCTCACCCGGCTCGAGATTCAGTTCCGTTTGCGGCCAGGCCGTTTTCAGATCAAAACAGGCGATATCCTTGCTGAAGCCGGGTGGGGACATCAGGCCGGCCTTTTTTTGAAAGGTCTCATCGGCACAGAGTTTTCCGTTCTGATCAAAATGAACTTTGACTTTACCGCGGGCGTTGCCATTCACCGTTAAGCTCACGGTGGACTCTCCGGGTAAAAAGCGCGGCGCCTGGCGAAACCACTCGGCAAGCTTGGGGTCAATGCCACGCGCCATCATCGCCTGCTGATCGAACTCAATATCTCCCGAATACGGCGCCTGCGCAGCGGCCAACGCTGACGAAGTCATGAGCAAAGCGGCCGTCAGAGCCAATGACAGGGCTGAAAGTGCCGGCCATCTGCTAGCCGGGTCCTCATGCTGCATCAACACCATCGTCAATGGTTTAGCTCAGCATCATAACTGTTTACCGTGTAGCCCCAGGTGGTGGCCGGAGAAATGCGGACCTGTCGCGCAATGCCGGTTTTCTTGCCGCCGTCAGGCGTAATGGTCAAGGTTTGCCCTGGCAACACATAGCTGTTGGGCAGCATCCAGAGGGTATTGTCCGGCAGGGTTCGTACACCCTGACCAAGGCGGACGACGTATGGTGACGGGTTGCTGACCGTTAAACTGTCGCCGCTTTGCTTCCAGTTCAGCCGCTTCCAGGGGGCCGGATCTCTTTCCAAGCCTGCAGGACGGATAATTACCGGCAGGTTTTGGCGTACGGTCATGCGCACTTCATTTTTGCCTTTTTGCTGCGGTGGCACGCCTTCAAAAATGACACGTGTCAGACGTTCAGTTGTCAGCGGTGTTTTGCTGGTCAGAATAAAACGTACGCGTTGGGTTTTACCTGACTCGACGCGCGCCGCCGGGGGCGTAACGCTCAGCAGGGTTTCGGGGTCATCTTTAATATTTTCCAGCGTGGTCAACAACAATACCGGGAAACCGTCGGTATTTTTAATATTGATGGCACCTTCGCCGTCATCCTGTTCGACCACCACGACCGAGGTCTCCGGTACCATACCGGTTGCATGGCTGTAGGCGGAAAATAGCAGTAAGGAGACCGCCCCAATATTAAACAGGGAAGAAAGAGTCATTATTTTCACCATCCGTATTAAAAAGGGCCGCTACTGAGGGTCTCTCCAATACAGCGGCCAAAGGGACAACGGCCGGGCGCACACGCCCGGCTAAAATAAGTTAAAGATACACCAGCTCAATTGTGGTCGATCCGTTTAATGTCACCGGTTTAGTCAGGTCCAATTCGGAGGCTTTATTAATATAGGCACGCACCGTTAATTTTCCGGTAAGTTTCTGGAAGGCGACTGGTTCGGTGGTACCAGCAGCAGCCCAGGATACCTGACGAACAGCTGTGTCATTATATAATCCCCCATCTCCACCTTTTGTCCAGGTTGTTTCTCCAACGTTATTATGGATAGCGTCGACGGTATTGCCATCTGCAAGCACACTCCCCTCTTTAACATTGATGACATACCCCCCAATGCGATGAGTGCCATCAAGTCCCAGCCCCACAACAGGCAAATTAGTTTTGTCAAAGACATCAACCAGAGCCGCCCCTCCAGCGCCATCAGTAGTGGCCCCCGCCACGGTATTTGGACGATTATTGCTGGCTTTTAGGGCCACTTTAGTTGGTGCGGCACAGCTGATGGAAAGATCCAGCTGTTTCTCATCTTTAGGGGTGAATGCATCCAACGCCAACGAAGACACTTTAATTGTTCCATAATCAACAGTTCCACCACCGGATACCATTGGCGTACAGGCGGTTGGCGTAATAGTCCCTATCACTTTAACTTCTATACTTGCCGCCAAAGCAGGTAAAGCCGTCGTTGCCAATAGGGCCAATATGCAGAGATTTATTTGCGTACTTTTCATCATAAAATGATTCCTTTCTTCATGTCGAAAATATGTATTGCTGGCCTATTAATTAAATAAACCATTGGTTATTATTAATTTAAATAAAATCACTGGCACAACAATTAAATTTCACGTTTAGTTTAAGACTCAAACTACAAATAGAGCATAATCAATAACCAACCAGATGAAATATTCCTTTCAGGAGGCCAGTGTCATTTTTATAACTATACCTTACAGGTAAATCAGCTCGATAGTGCTCAAGCCATCCAGGACGATCGGTTTGGTCAGATCCAATTCTGACGCCTTATTGATATAGGCTTGCACGTTTAAGCTCATGGTTAAGGCTTGGACGGCGACAGGCTCCACAACGTCGCCCTTCTTCCACGAAATTTGTTTTTTAACACCAATTCCGTAAAGATTACCACCTCCATCGGTCCATTTCCCGGAACTTCCATCTCGAGAGATTGTTTGAACACTGACGCCACTTGCACTAATTCCCCCAATAGTAACCACGTATCCCCCTATATGCCCTGAACCACTGAGCCCAAGTCCAACAACTGCAGTTCCTTGTAACCACGAGTTAAGTGGTGATGATGGTGCTGATATTGGAGAGAGGCCAGCACCTGAAATTGCATCTTCATCAGCGCCAGCCAGCGTATTAGGGCGACCATTTTTTGTTTCAAACGCCAATTTCACCGGCTCATCGCAAGTAATGGTTAAATCCAGACTTTTTCGATCCAGTGTAGTGTAAGCGTCCAGCGTCAAAGAATCAGAAGTCATCGTGCCGTAATCAAAGCTAGCACCTGACAGCGTTGGGGTACAGCCCGATGGCGTAATGCTGCCGGCAACCTTTATCTCTATGTTTTTTGCCTGTGTTGGCAAGGATGTGATGGCCAGCAGGGCCAGAACACAGGTAGTCATTTGCCTTTTATTCATTCGGATATTGCTCCCTTTCCATAAGTAGCGAGTATTATCGCCGGTCCTATATTGAGGCAGAGTATGGCAAGATATTTATCAGCTTAAAAATGAAATAACTTCATATGGTTAAATACGAGTGAAAGCATCACGTTTGTAATACAACCGACCTCTCCAGACGAGTAAAAACGTTATAAATCCAATTTATCAGGATTTAATTCCTGTTTTTTAAAATTTTTTAGCCTGCAAAAACTGAAATGGCGCACTTGCGACATAAAATGTTGGAGCCGCTCCAGGCCTGCCCTGGATAGAGATAGATGAAAACAAAGGGAATATTGAAGGGAATTCATTCCCCCTTTGCGATTATCTGACCCGTTATGCTCTTGCCCCCTTGAGCCATCGTGCTTATCCAGAAGTACCACGCACAGGTATTTGTTGATAATCCCTACAGCCAAGCGTCGCCGCGGTGCCCATTAAAGATAACAATCTGCCTGGCTCAGTAAAAAGTTGGGATAATGACTTTCGTCTGTTCAATAATAATCATCGCCGATAACAGATAAAAATACACAACAAAAAAAGAACATTTTTTTAAATACGCATCAACAAATAAAACTCTAACTTTGTATTACAAGAAAAACCTTTTCGAGTCCAACTAGCGATATGAAAACAAAAATAAGATAAAAACTCCGTTTTTTTAGTGAAATTAAAATTCATATCCATACTAACCATAATTCACGCTATGATCGTTCAACAAAGCATAATTCAGGCTTATCATTGATAGCTATCACTCACTATGTGAACCAATGATAACCCTGGTGAATGCTGATATGAGGAATGACATTTTACTGCCAGGGAAGCTTATGTTCAGAGAATCTATAACCGTATTTTTATCGGATAAAAATCGCTACTTCATGCATGGCATCCAGCAGGCACTGGAGATCTACTTCCACTCAAAAAATGTGAATGTGCGCTTCACCGAAAACACCTTCGAATACCGGACGGCCGACATCATCTTTCTGGCAGCCAATCCAAGCGAAAGCACCCTGCCTCATTATCTGTATTCGCAAGCGAAGGCGTGCTGCCCATTGGTTTTCTTGATTGAGGAAGAACGAAGTTCAACGCCAGTTGCCAACAGCGCCAGCCGAAAGAAATTCACTTATATCTCGCGCAATAAAAGTGTCGAGGCTCTATTTGAAGCCATTGAACGCGTGATTTTCTCCAAAGCCATTCAAAATAAAAGAAATCGCTACGATTTTAATAACGCATCCCGATTCGCCAAGTTCTCTACCAGAGAGTATGAAGTCATTCATTATCTTTCTTTAGGCCTGCCCAATATTTCGATTTCAAGAAAACTGAATCTCAGCGAAAAAACCATTAGCCAGCATAAACGTAACGCGATGCGAAAGCTGAATTTCAAACGCAATGCCGAACTGCATTTTTGGTTGCTGTGTGGCGGTTTAAAGGACGTTGGGCGTCATGTTCTGATGTAACCCTCTCGCAGGGAAATCCATCATTATTTTCAAGCGTCTTTTCTCCAAAGGCAGGCTAACGATGGAAATAAATGCGTTTTTCTCTATTCGGTTTACAGCGTGCCTTATCAGGATTGTCGATTGCCCGGCCAACAATAAATTACGGGTAATCGACAACTCGGTAACTGCGCAACGGAAGGAAACCGCAAAGTGATACTAAACCGCGCAACTCTGCTTGGTTTACTCAGCACGCTGCTATTGCTACTGGCGCTGCTGCCATCACTTTTCGACGTTTCCAATATCCCTGCTATTTTGCACTCCATACAAGATGGCAAACTGTCACCTAATAACCCTCATAGCGGGGATACAAATGAACCGACCAGCGGAAAGCATCAAGGACAGTTAACCGACAAGACAGCTCTGCTGCCGCAAGCCGAAGGCAAAATCAGCCGGGGGGATACCGGAGTCAGCCCGGTGTCTAAGCTACGCATAAAATCGCTTACGCAACAAAGCAAAACCCCAAGAATGAATCTGACAGATTTGCAAAAAAGCGATTCTGGCTTACCGGCTGAAAACACCTTGGCCAAATTCAATCTTCAAACTATCCAGCAGGAAGTAAAAAAATTTATCCGTAGAAAGATATTGTCACGCAGAAAGCTAGCGAATTTAAATTCGGCCAGGTGATCATTAGTCGCATGCCTTGATAAAAGCATTCTGTTTAAAAACCCGATAAAAACATGAGGAAATATCAATGAAGCAGATACAAAATTTGATAGAGAATCTTGAACTCTGTATTCCAGGATGCGACTCAGCACCTATGTATACCCCCCTACCAACAACCCTTGAACCTGGTACCGTATTAGACTGGTTGTACAAAAATCTAGGCGAACAAGACCTGATGGTCTATGAGGAATGGACGGAGTATAGTGGTTATACTCCTGAGTTGAAACCGCTAAAAAACATCACCCTACCCATTGATATAACTGATTTTATTTTCAATTGCGTTGAAAATATCGATTGGTCAGAGTCAAATATTGAACCATGGGAACTCCCCTATTTTATACCTTGGCTAGAAC
Source organism: Serratia sp. OS31 (assembly GCF_014164835.1). Classification (NCBI taxonomy): domain Bacteria; kingdom Pseudomonadati; phylum Pseudomonadota; class Gammaproteobacteria; order Enterobacterales; family Yersiniaceae; genus Serratia; species Serratia sp. OS31. The sequence goes on from NZ_JACJFQ010000012.1 coordinate 79,856, forward strand.
ATATTAATTATTATCTAAAGCCACATGGTGTAAGACTGGTAAATATTTTACCCTTTGAGAATGCATACATCATCTGTCTGCGCGATGACGATACATTAATACAAAAACTGCACTTGAGCCTGGAAGACCTAGGCATGGGCATCAATAAGCGGGAACCATTGGATCAACAACAAGTTTTACTAGAACTCCATTCCATAATTTCAGGGTAAAACTGCCTGCATTACAAGAGACATTGCTTTCAGCCCACAGGGAAGCGCTAAATCCTGACTCAAAGAGCCTTCCCTTCACCTTTCTTTTTTGCGATTTCTCCACGGTAACATCGGTGCGGTAGCAGTGAGCTTTGCAGAGGCATATAGAGGTTGAATGCTGTGGATAGAAGAGTTTAGAGCCGATGGCATGGCATGCTGCGTATTGCGCTAAGGCAGTAAAACGACCACAAGCGGTTTGATATGCTCCCAGAACCATACACCACGCTACAACAGCGATGGGCAATTCCTAGAGATACCTTTGTCGGAACCTGGACATTCAATCACTTCTGAATTTTATGATTTCTAACGAGAAGGTACTAAACGAGAAGGTACTAAAAGAAAGGCTTTGGAGCGGGTGAAGGGAATCGAACCCTCGTATGCAGCTTGGGAAGCTGCCGTTCTACCATTGAACTACACCCGCATCGGTGTGCGGCAGTCATTATAACCGGTTATCCCCGGCGGGCAAGCGGAGATAGCGCGTAACTGCTGGTGTTTTAAGCAGTTAGCATGCGCAACCTTCCTGTCCGGTCCGACAAGCAAAAAAAACCGGCGCAGTTGCCTGCACCGGTTGATATCTGCTCTACGAAACGTTATTTCTGCGGGCGCATGGCCGGGAACAGGATCACGTCACGGATGGTGTGGCTGTTGGTGAACAGCATCACCATACGGTCGATACCGATACCCAGGCCGGCCGTTGGCGGTAAGCCGTGCTCCAGCGCAGTGACGTAGTCTTCGTCATAGAACATCGCTTCGTCATCACCGGCGTCTTTCGCATTAGCCTGGTCAGCGAAACGCTGCGCCTGGTCTTCTGCGTCATTCAGCTCGGAGAAGCCGTTACCGATTTCACGGCCGCCGATAAAGAACTCGAAGCGGTCGGTGATTTCCGGGTTGTTATCATTACGACGCGCCAGCGGGGACACTTCCGCCGGGTATTCGGTAATGAAGGTCGGCTGAATCAGATGGCTTTCCGCCACTTCTTCGAAGATCTCGGTCACTACGCGACCCAGGCCCCAGCTCTTCTCAACCTTGATGCCAATGGATTCAGCGATAGCTACCGCTTTGCCCATGTCAGCCAGATCGGCCAGATCGGTTTCCGGACGGTATTTCTTGATAGCCTCGGTCATGGTCAGCTTTTCAAACGGCTTGCCGAAGTCGAACACTTCATCACCGTACTGCACCTGAGAGTTGCCCAAGACTTTCTCGGTCAGGGTACGGAACAGGGATTCGGTCAGCTCAATCAGATCTTTGTAATCCGCGTAAGCCATATAGAGTTCCATCATGGTGAACTCTGGGTTATGACGCGGAGAAACGCCTTCGTTACGGAAATTACGGTTGATCTCGAACACGCGCTCGAAGCCGCCTACCACCAGACGCTTCAGGTACAGTTCTGGCGCGATACGCAGGTACATATCGATGTCCAGCGCGTTGTGGTGAGTCACGAACGGGCGTGCGGAAGCCCCGCCAGGGATCACCTGCATCATAGGGGTTTCGACTTCCATGAAGCCGCGTTCCACCATGAAGTTACGCATCGCTGCCATGATCTGGGAACGCACCTGGAAGGTCTTGCGTGATTCGTCGTTGGCGATCAGATCCAGATAACGCTGACGGTAACGGGTTTCCTGATCCGCCAGGCCATGGAACTTGTCCGGCAGCGGGCGCAGGGCCTTGGTCAGCAGACGCAGTTCGGTGCAGTGGATGGACAGCTCACCGGTCTTGGTCTTGAACAGCTTACCACGTGCGCCAACGATATCGCCCAGGTCCCACTTCTTGAATTGTTCGTTGTAAACGCCTTCCGCCAGATCGTCACGCGCAACGTACAGCTGGATACGACCGCCAACGTCCTGCAGCGTGACAAATGACGCTTTACCCATGATACGGCGCGTCATCATACGGCCGGCTACTGTGACTTCTACGCCCAGCGCTTCCAGCTCTTCGTTGTCTTTTTCGCCGTAAGCTGCGTGCAGCTTGTCAGACGTGCTGTCGCGACGAAAATCATTCGGGAACGCAATGCCGTTCTCGCGCAGCGCAGCCAGTTTCTCACGGCGTGACTGCAACTCGTTATTGAGATCCAACGCCTGATCGGCGCCTTGTGGTTGTTGCTCAGACATTTCTGTTCCTTATAACCCGGCTTTCAAACTTGCCTCAATGAATTTATCCAGGTCGCCATCTAATACGGCCTGCGTGTTGCGCGTTTCAACGTTAGTGCGCAAATCCTTGATGCGGGAATCATCCAGCACGTATGAACGGATTTGGCTGCCCCAACCGATGTCCGACTTGTTGTCTTCCATCATCTGTTTATCAGCATTTTTCTTTTGCATCTCAAACTCGTACAGCTTGGCTCGCAGCTGCTTGAAGGCTTGATCCTTGTTCTTATGCTGAGAACGGTCGTTCTGGCACTGCACTACGATGTTGGTCGGCAAGTGGGTAATACGCACCGCCGACTCGGTTTTGTTTACGTGCTGACCACCCGCACCGGAAGCGCGATACACGTCGATACGCAGATCCGCCGGATTGATTTCAATATCAATGTCGTCTTCCACTTCCGGGTAGATAAACACCGAACTGAAGGAGGTATGACGACGGCCACCGGAGTCGAACGGGCTCTTGCGCACCAGGCGATGCACGCCGGTTTCAGTACGCAACCAGCCAAACGCATAGTCGCCGATGATCTTGATGGTGGCGGATTTCAGCCCCGCGACGTCGCCGTCGGACTCTTCAATCACTTCCGTTTTAAAGCCTTTGGCTTCGGCCCAGCGCAGGTACATGCGCAGCAACATGCTGGCCCAGTCTTGCGCTTCGGTACCGCCGGAGCCTGCCTGGATGTCCAGGTAGCAATCAGCACTGTCGTATTCACCAGAGAACATACGACGAAATTCTAGTTGCTCCAGCTTGGCAGACAGTTGATCAAGCTCAATGACGGCTTCGTTAAAGGTTTCTTCATCATCGGCTTCGACCGCCAATTCCAGCAGACCGGTGACATCTTCGCCACCTTGCTCCAGTTGGTCGATGGTTTCAACGATGGCTTCGAGCGCCGCGCGCTCTTTACCCAGCGCCTGCGCGCGCTCGGGTTCGTTCCAGACGTCAGGCTGTTCCAGCTCCGCGTTGACTTCTTCTAGGCGTTCTTTCTTGGCATCATAGTCAAAGATACCCCCTAAGAACGGCAGTCCGCTCGGACAGGTCCTGAATACGGTTTTTTACCGGATTAATTTCAAACATGGTTTTTAGCGTTCTTTTTCGTTAGATGTCGTCGATGGCGAAATGCCATTAGAACCGGTAATTCTATCGGATCCAGGCGTCAGTTTATAGCGAGTTGCTCAGTTTTTGTGGGCAAGAAATGTGGCCGGGGCAGGGCAAGCCAGCCCCGGCTTAATGGCAGTGCGAATCAACGCGGCCAGAGATGCTGAATCAACAACTGCACGTTGCGGTTGCCGCGAAACTCATTGACGTCGAGCTTGTAAGCCAGTTCAACCTCACGCACGCTGCTGTCGGGCCACAGCGTGGTATCCACGTTGAAGGCGATACCGTCAAGCAACGGGCCGCCGCCGAGCGGCTCGACCATCAGCTTCAGGTGCTTCTCGCCCACCAGCCGCTGCTGCAAAATGCGAAACTTGCCGTCAAAGGTCGGTTCCGGGAAGGCCTGTCCCCAGGGGCCGCCCTCACGCAACAGCTCGGCGGTTTCCAGCGAAAGCTCTTGCAGGGCCAGCTCACCGTCTGACCAGATAACCCCTTCCAGCATCGCCGGATCGAGCCATTCTCCAACCAGATCGCCAAAGCGCTGGCGAAACTCGTCGAATTTGGCCTCTTCCAACGACAGTCCGGCCGCCATGGCGTGGCCACCGAACTTCATCATCAGCCCGGGATTGAGCGTATCCAGTCGCTCCAGCGCATCGCGCATGTGCAGACCGGCTATCGAACGGCCGGAGCCTTTCAAAATGCCCTCGCCCGCCGGTGCAAACGCGATCACCGGGCGGTGGAAGCGTTCCTTGATGCGCGAAGCCAGGATCCCCACCACGCCCTGATGCCATTCCGGATGATACATCGCCAGCCCGTATGGCAAGGCGGTACTGCTGCGTTCCAGTTGGTCGCACAGCTGCAAGGCTTCAACCTGCATGCCTTGCTCAATCTCGCGCCGTGTCAGGTTGAGTGCATCGAGATCGTTAGCCAGCATGCGTGCCTGCGCAATGTCGTCACTCAGCAGCAGCGCCACGCCAATCGACATGTCGTCCAGTCGCCCGGCAGCATTGAGCCGCGGGCCCAAAGCAAAACCGAGATCGCTGGCTGCCAGTTGGCGCGCGTCGCGGTTAGCCACTTCCAGCAGCGCACGAATGCCCGGTCGGCACTTGCCGGCGCGAATACGGTTCAGACCCTGATAAACCAAAATACGGTTGTTGGCGTCGAGCGGCACCACGTCGGCAACCGTACCGAGCGCCACCAGATCCAACAGTTCCGCCAGGTTTGGCATCGCCAACGCCCGCTGTTCAAACCAGCCGCTGTCCCGCAGCCGGGCACGCAGCGCCAGCATCAGGTAGAAAGCCACCCCGACGCCGGCCAGGGATTTGGACGGAAACTCGCAGCCGCGCAGGTTCGGGTTGACGATCGCCTCCGCTGCCGGCAGGGTTTCCCCCGGCAGGTGGTGGTCGGTCACCAGCACCTGTATGCCTTTGGCGTGTGCCACATCGACGCCCGCGTGGGAAGAGATGCCGTTATCCACGGTCAGGATCAGCTCTGCACCGCGCGTCGCCGCTTGCTCCACCACTTCGGGGCTCAGGCCGTAGCCGTCCTCAAAGCGATTCGGTACCAGATAGTCGACGGCACTGCCGCCCATGCTGCGTAGCGCCAGCACCGTCAAGGCGGTACTGGTGGCGCCATCGGCGTCGAAATCCCCCACCACCATAATGCGGCGATGATCGGCCAATGCCTGTTGCAGGATCCCCACGGCAGTATCAATGCCGTCCAACTGCTGCCAGGGCAACATGCCTTTGACGCTGCGTTCCAGTTCCTGCTCCGCCTTCACGCCGCGCAGCGCGTATAAACGGCGCAGCAGCGGATGCAGGCTGGCAGGCAGATGGCTGCCGTCCGCCTTTTCACGGCGGCGGAGTTGTGTTTTGATGCTCACCGGCGATTAACCACCGGTTTTGGTTGCGGTCTGATGTGCGTCCAGCATGGCGGCCATCTCTTTCGGTCCCTGATAACCCGGGATCATCATGCCATTTTCCAAAATGATCGCCGGAGTACCCTGAATACCGAACTGCACACCAAGCGCGTAGTGTTTGCTGATGTCGGTTTTACAAGTTGCCGGGGACACTGCGTCGCCTTTCATGGCCAGGTCGAAAGCCTTGGCTTTATCAGCGGTACACCAGATGGACTGCATGTCTTTTTCGGCCTGGGAATTCAGCCCCTGACGCGGGAACGCCAGATAGCGGACGGTAATGCCCAGATCGTTATACTCTTTCATCTGCTCGTGAAGCTTGTGGCAATAGCCGCAGGTGATGTCGGTAAACACGGTGATCACGTGCTTTTGCTTTGGCGCTTTGTAGACAATCATCTGATCTTTCAGCGCTTCCAGCTTGCCGGTCAGCAATTGATTGGTGACGTTGACCGGCTCTTTGCCACTGACGTCGTACAGCGGGCCTTGCAGAATGTGTTTGCCATCTTCGCTCACGTAGAGCACGCCGTTATCGGTCAGCACGGTTTTCAGGCCGTTCACCGGTGAAGGCTGCACGTCCGCCTGCTGAATGCCCAGGCTGCCAAGCGCTTTTTGAATTGCCGCATCGTCGGCATGGGCCGCGCCGGTCACAGAAGCCACCAGCAGAGAGAGCAGCATTAAACCTTTCTTCATTCTTCCAATCCTTTTGAACCCGGCGTGTCAGGCACGCGGGTGGTGCTGTTGATGTAGCTGTTTCAGCCTTTCGGTCGCTACATGCGTATAAATTTGCGTGGTCGAGAGATCGCTATGCCCCAGCAACATCTGTACGACACGGAGATCCGCCCCATGGTTCAGCAAATGGGTGGCAAATGCGTGACGCAACACGTGCGGCGACAGCCTCTCGCTGTCTATGCCCGCTAGGATCGCATAGTGTTTGATACGATGCCAGAACGTCTGTCGGGTCATTTGCTGGCAACGATTGCTGGGGAACAACACGTCCAGCGCCTGGCCGTTGACCAGCCATGGGCGGCCGTGTTCCAGATAATTTTCGATCCAGTACACCGCCTCTTCACCCAGCGGCACCAGCCGCTCCTTGTTGCCTTTGCCTATCACCCGTACCACGCCCTGGCGCAAACTGACGTCGCTGATGGTCAGCCCGACCAGTTCGGAGACCCGCAACCCGGTGGCGTACAACACTTCCAGCATCGCCTTGTCACGCAGCTCCAGAGGCTGATCGACACAGGGCGCCTGCAGCAACGCATCGACCTGCGCTTCGCTGAGATCTTTCGGCAGCCGCTGCGGCAGCTTAGGTGAGGCAAGCAGCGCGGTGGGATCGTCGGTGCGCATATTTTCACGGTACAAATATTGGAACAGGCGGCGCATTGCACTCAGCAAACGCGCGGAGCTGGTAGCTTTGTAGCCGCCCTCGACCCGTTCGGCGAGAAACGCCTGCAGATCCAGCGCCTGCGCCTTTACCAGCGAAATGTTTTGTTGGTTCAGCCAGGCGACCAGCGCCTGCAGATCCAGCCGGTAAGAGGCCAGCGTATTCTCTGCCAGATTGCGTTCGAGCCACAGCGCATCCAGGAATTGCTCAATCAACGCATGATCTTGCTGTTGCACGCGGTCCTCTCTTTGTTACGTTTATGCCACAGGCATTATGCCTTAAACCGGTACAAATCGGGTATACTCGACGCAATTCTACCTACGGCAATATAAACGGTTTACACATGAAGATTGGTCTGTTTTACGGCTCCAGCACCTGCTACACCGAGATGGCGGCAGAAAAAATCCGTGAGATTTTGGGTGAAGACCTGGTCGACCTGCACAACCTGAAAGACGTCTCCCCCAAGCTGATGGAAGAGTACTCCATCCTGATCCTCGGTATCCCCACCTGGGACTTCGGTGAGCTGCAGGAAGACTGGGAAGCGATTTGGCCGCAGCTGACAACGCTGGATTTGAAAGGGAAAATCGTTGCCATGTATGGCATGGGCGATCAGCTCGGTTATGGTGAATGGTTCCTCGATGCGCTCGGCATGCTGCACGATCATATTGCCCCGCTCGGCGTACAATTTATCGGCTTCTGGCCCATCGACGGCTTCGAGTTCACCAGCCCCAAACCGCTCAGCGCCGATGGCAAACACTTTGTCGGCCTGGCGCTGGATGATGTAAACCAATACGACATGAGCGAAGACCGTATGCAACAGTGGTGCGAACAGATCCTGCTGGAGATGGAACCCCTGCTGTAATGTATCAGGGCGCGGCTACGCGCCCAATCTCCTGCTTATTTCCATAACCGGAAACGGTTTTCTTGTTCTCCGACGGGCATCTCGGCACCCAAACGAGCCGGATCGGCCACCTGATACCAGTCCAGCTTGCGAGTCAGCAGCATAATCCCCGCCAAAATAGCAAACAGCAGCCCCGCGCCCAGCACCAACGCGTTATCTTCCGACTGCAACAGCAGGTACAGCACGCCATACAGCATCAGTAAGCTGACGGCGAACAACGCACCGCGCAACCGGCCGCGCAGAACGGCACTGAGGTAAAAGGCAATCAATCCGCTGCAGGCGATACTGGCCAGCAGATAAGCAGTGGCGAAACCGAAATGCTCGGAGAACGCCAACAGGATCAGATAGAACAGCACCAGCGCCGCACCGACCAGCAGATATTGAATCGGATGCACTCGCAGGCCGGTCAGGGTTTCAAACAGGAAGAACGCCATAAACGTCAGGCCAATAAACAGCACCGCATATTTCACCGCGCGTTCGGTCAGTTGGTAATGATCCACCGGTTCAATCAGGCTGGTAGTGAAAGCCGGCAATTTGTCCTCGTCGAGGATCCCGTCATCGTAATGGAAGGCGCTGTTGATATTGTTAGCGAACCAGGTGCTGCGCCAGCGGGCGCTAAAGCCTTTCTCCGTTACTTTGCGTTCGTCCGGCAGGAAGTTGCCGAGGAAGTTCGGGTGCGGCCAGTTGCTCTGCAGCGTCAATTCGCTGCTGCGCCCAAGCGGCACCAATGACAGGCTGCTGGTGCCCGCCAGCGTAAGGGTGAAATCGGCATCCAATCCGCTTTTCTGCAGTGAAGCCAATGTTAGCGGAGCATGGATCCCCTGCGGCAGCACGTTAACCTGCGTGCCCGGTTCGAAAGTCGTCTGCGACTGCGCGCTGATAAGCGGCGAGATACTCTTGATCCCGCGTGAATCGCTCAACGACACCAGCAGGAAAGGCTGGCCAATCATGACATTGCTGCGTTGCAGGTCGCTCAGATCCGGCTGACCGAATTTCACCTGAAACTTCAGCGGCCCCTGGTACACCTGCGTTTGGTAAATTCCCAGCTTACGCACTTCCACGTTCGGCTTGCCGTTCACCTGCAGGTTTTCCGGCAGCAGATAGCGATGATGCCTGACCATTTGCACCACTTTCTGCCCCTTATCGTCGGTCTTTTCCTCCCTCTCGGTGTAAGGAATGACAATCAACGGCCCCAAAATCCGCTGTGCGCGGCTGGTGCTTTCACTTACCTGCCCCACCACGCTCTGGCGGTAACCACTGCGTTCTTCAATCACATTCATTAACTGTGTCACCGGGATGATCATCAAAATCATCAATCCCAGCAGGGTAGCTATCTTCCAAAACAGTACCGATTTCATCATCGCTGCGCGCTCCTTGTAGGTAATGGCGCCACGATAATGGCCTTCGGTGAAAGCAGGATGTGGTTATGTGAAGGGAAGGTGAAGTCAGAGAGATAAGGTGAAAATAGCCGCCACGCCGTGCGGTTGGCGATTGTGCAGCCGGACCGATCCCCGGTGCAAACGCGCCACTTCCTGCACAAAACTCAGTCCCAGTCCGCTGCTTTTCGGTTTGTCGGCCCGGGCCAGCGAATAGAAACGCTCGAACACTTTGTCCAACGCGTAATCCGGGATACCGCTGCCGTCATCGCTGACGGTGATGCGGTAATGATTATCATGACGTTCGCCGTGCACGCTGATAGTGCCGCCCGAGGGGGTGAAATCCAGCGCATTGTCGAGCAGATTGGTTAACGCCTGACCGATCAGCAGCGCGTCGCCGGTCAGGGTAGCCTCTTCCATCCCGTCTATCTGCAATAAAATACCGCGCCGTACCGCCTGCGCCTCCTTGCCCGCGACCGCCTGACGCACCAACGCCGCCATCGCGATCGGTGCCGACTCCAGCCCAGGGCGGCTTTCCAGCCGCGCCTGAACCAGCAGCTTGTCCACCAATTGCTGAATGCGCGTGCTCTGTTGCTCGATATTGGTCAGAAAGCGCTGAGCGCTTGCCGGAGGTGGGAACTCCTGCAGCAGCTCCGCCGCGCCGCGGATCGCCGCCAGGGGGCTTTTCAACTCGTGGGTCAGAGTGTGCACATACTGTTCGATGTAGGCTTTGCCTTCCAGCTTCACGCGCATGCTTTCGAGCGCCTGCGCCAGTTGCGTCAGCTCATGGCTGCCCATTTCTGGCAGCGGCACGCTTTCGCCTTGCGCGACGCCATCGGCGTAACGCACCAATCGACCAATCGAACGGTTGATCCACCAGACGAAACCCAGACCAATCAGCAAGGCAATGCCCAACAGCAGCGCCCCTGCCCACAGAATGCGTCGTTCGCTGCGTTTGATCACCGGGGCCATGGTGCTGTTGGGTTTTCCGACGCTGAGCACGCCGATTATCTTGCCTTGATCCAGCACCGGCGCGGCGACATACATCACCGAGCTGTTTTCATCCTGCGGGTCACTTCGCGTGCTGCGGGCGCCGTACTGGCCGCGCAGCGTCAGGTACACGTCATTCCAGCGAGAATAATCCTGACCGAGTGCCTTGCCACTGGAATCAAAAATGACTTTACCGAGTCGATCGGTGAGATAAACGTGATATTCGCTGCGATCTTTGCGAATACCGGCAATATTGGCGCCAATGGGCCGTTGATTGAGTTGAGCGAATGCCTGCGCCAGTTGGCCGTGCGCCACGTCAGTACGCTGCATATCCAGACGCGCGATTTGCGCCAGCAGGTTGGCGGTATCCACCAGCGTGCCTTCGGTTGCGCGCCGCACGCCAGGCTTCACTTCCTGCACGAAAATACTCAGCACGAAATAGCCTGCGACCGCCACAATCAGGAAATACCCCAGCAGCAGGCGCAGGCCTATTCTCATGGTTGGCGGCTCACGCTATAGCCCAGGCCACGATGCGTATGGATGGGCGGTTCACCCGGATCGATGGTCCGCAGCTTGGCGCGCAGCGTTTTGATATGGGTGTCGACCGTACGGTCCAGGCTCTCTTCCGCCTGGGCCCAAACGCTGTCCATCAGTTGCTGACGTGAAAACACCCTGCCAGGGGCCAGCAACAAGGTTTTTAACAGCAGGAATTCATAGCGGGTCAGTGGTAACGGCTGCTGATGGTAATAAATGGTCGCCGCCGGTTCATCCAGCCCAAAGGGGCCGAAGCTATAGAGCGTGGGCTGCTGCAAGCGCTGTTGTTTTTGTAAACGACGTAAAATGGTGCGAACGCGGGCGCTGACCTCACGCGGAGAAAAAGGCTTGGCGACGTAGTCGTCGGCACCGATTTCCAGCCCGATCAGGCGATCGAGTTCGTCGCTGCGAGCCGTAAGAAAAAGAACGGGTAAATCCGCCGCCTGCGACAGCAGACGGCGGCACAGTTCAAAACCATTGATATCCGGTAAACCGACATCGAGGATAGCCAACGCGGGCGCCCCTTGCGCCAAAGCTTGCAAGGCCGGTTCGCCACGTTCGAACCAGCGCACCTGAAAACCTTCACTCTCCAGGGTATAAATCAGCGTATCGGCAATGCTGGGTTCATCCTCCACCAGCCACAGCGTCGGCTTCATCAGGGTTCCTCGTCATCGCTGGCCGGCGGATACAACAGCCGTTGGCGCAAATGCCGCCATTCGGCCTTAACCATGCTGTCGGAGGCCAACCACAAGCGACGACGCTTTTTATCCTGCATTGATTGCAACGTCAGCAGAATACCGAAACGCAACATCCAGGGTTGCTTGACCAACTGCCATTCCTGCCCTTGCCAGCCCACACGCTGGTTCTCCAGCAGGCGCAACTCCCCCTGACGCGACGCAATGCGTTTTTGGCTACGAATGCATTCAAACACCACCAGCGTCAGCAACACCAGCCAAATTGGCCCGTAGCCTTCCGGCCAGGGTGAAATCAGGATCAGCAGGATCAGAACGCCATGCGTCAACAGCGAAAGTAACTGGGTGCGCCAGGAAATACGAACATCACATCGCCACTGGGCCACGGTCTTTATTTCGCGTCTGGATCAGTGTCACCATTCTCTGCAGTTCACTGTCCTGCGGAGCGCCATGATTCATCAGCCAGTTGAACAAATCGGGATCGTCACTCTCAAGCAGGCGGATAAACAGCGCTTTGTCCGTGTCATTCAACCGATCGTACTCATATTCGAAGAACGGCATGATCGAGATGTCCAGCTCACGCATGCCACGGCGACAAGCCCAGTGAATACGTGCTTTGTTATTAATATCCATGTTGTTATGACTAACCTCTTTTCAGCGTGGCAACGCCATCGCAGGGTTCAACCGACACACTGTATGGCAACACCGGCGCGATATAATTCCATCAGCCAAAGATCTGTCTGCAAGGGTAACCTTCGGCCGCAAGCCTATAGAGTAACAATTTGACATACTCGCCGGGAAGGACGTTCTCTGCCTAAAGCGTAATTAAGCGCTAAATGTCAAAAAAAGCGCTGCCGGCGCGACAAGCGTGAATAACAGTTTGCAAAGCCCGCCGCCTCTTTTACCATGGGGCCAACACACCTTCAGGTAAGCTAACGTTAAGCAGGATCTTACTATGGCGTATAAAATTCCATTTCCACCCCGTCAACCTTCCACGTCTTCCCATCTGCCTCTGACCTTAATCTCGCTGGAAGATTGGGCGCTGGTGACGCTGAACGGGCCCGACACGGTGAAATACCTTCAGGGCCAGGTGACCGCCGACATCGAAGCGCTGGCGGCTGACCAACACGTGCTGTGCGGCCACTGCGACGCCAAAGGCAAAATGTGGAGCAACCTGCGTCTGTTCCATCGTGGCGAAGGTTTTGCCTATCTGGAACGCCGCAGCGTGCTGGACAGCCAACTGGCTGAAATCAAAAAATATGCGGTGTTTTCCAAACTCACCATCGCCGCCGATAGCGAAGCGGTGCTGCTGGGCATAGCCGGTTTTCAGGCGCGTGCGGCGCTGACGGGCATTTTCAACAGCCTGCCGGACGCGGAACATCCGGTGGTGCAGGACGGTGAAACCACCCTGCTGCACTTCACTTTACCGGCGGAACGTTTCCTGTTGGTCACCACCGTAGCGGTAGCCGAACAGCTGGTCGCCAGGCTGCACGAACAGGCGGAACTCAACGACAGCCAGCAGTGGCTGACGCTGGATATCGAAGCCGGTTATCCGGTCATTGACGCCGCCAACAGCGGGCAGCTAATTCCGCAAGCCACCAATCTACAGGCACTGGAAGGCATCAGCTTTAGCAAAGGTTGCTATACCGGTCAGGAGATGGTGGCGCGCGCCAAATTCCGCGGCGCCAACAAACGGGCGCTGTACTGGCTGGAAGGCAAAGCCGGGCGGGTGCCACAGCCGGCCGAGGATCTGGAACTGCAACTGGGTGAAAACTGGCGTCGTACCGGCACGGTGTTGAGCGCCGCCAAGCTGGCCGACGGCACGCTGTGGGTACAGGTGGTACTGAATAACGATCTGGAAGCCGACAGCAAGCTGCGGGTGCGCGACGATGCCACCAGCCAACTGGCGATCAAACCGCTGCCGTATTCACTGATAGATGAAAAATAAAAAATAGAGGCGGTCAGAGCTTCTTAAGATATCGCAATAGGTTTCGCACTGCAGCCAGGCGGCAAGCGGGCACATCCCCAGGAGCTTACTCAAGTCAGTGACTGGGGTGAGTACGCACAGCCAACAACGCTGCAGTGTGAAAGATATCGGCGAATATCAGACGTACAGATAAATCGCCATAAAGTGGCACAGACTGCCGCCGAGCACGAAGCCATGCCAGATAGCATGACCAAAGCGGAATCGCTTCGAGGCGTAGAAAATCACCCCCAGGGTGTAAACCACGCCGCCGACCGCCAGCAGCGTCACGCCACCTAATGCCAGACGCGTCGCCAACTGGTAAATCACAATCAGCGACAGCCAGCCCATGGTCAGATAGGTCACCAGCGACAGCGCTTCAAAACGGTGGGCGAACGCCAGTTTGAACAGCACGCCCAGCAGCGCCAGGCCCCAGATTACCACCATCAGCCCCTTGGCCAAGGGTGAGTTCAACCCCACCAACAGAAACGGCGTGTAGGTACCGGCAATCAAAAGGTAAATGGCGCAGTGGTCAAACTTTTTCAGCCAATGCTTGGCCTTTTGATGGGGGATCGCATGGTACAACGTGGAGGCGAGGAACAGCAGGATCATGCTGCCGCCATAAAGGCTGTAGCTGGTAATGGCCGTGACGTCGGCACCGCTGTCGACCGCCTGCACCAGTAGCAATACCAGGCCGACGATCCCCAAAACCAACCCGATGCCGTGGCTGATGCTGTTGGCTATCTCCTCCGCCCACGGATAGGCCGCAGCGGCATTTTTTTCGGTACCGGCTTTCACTACGCCCGTTTTTCCCATAACGCAAAACCCCTCAAAATGCGCAACACTGTTCGAAATTACCGCAAAGCAGCTTAACTGAGAATAATTTCAGTGTACACGTGTACGCTAAAATAAAACTGTGTGCGCGTGTAACCATCGAAATCCCCCGCTCGCTGGTCTACAATCGATCCGCTTCAACCCATCTACCTTGAGGTTTACACCATGTCATCCGCTGTACCCGCGTTAGATTTCGGCTCCATGACCCAGGTCATCCAGTTCCTGATGGAAATCGACAAGTTGAAAAGCGTGCAACGCCGCACCAAGGTGCTGGGCACCCAACGCCAGGAAAACTCCGCCGAGCATAGCTGGCACTTCGCCGTGGGCGCCATGAGCCTGGCACCTTATGCCGGTGAAGGCGTAGATATTCAGCGAGTGATCCAGATGGCGCTGCTGCATGACATCGTCGAGATCGATGCCGGTGACGTACTGGTGTACGATCTGGCCGCCCGTGCGGCGATCCACGATCAAGAGGTTGCTGCGGCACGGCGTCTGTTCGGTATGCTGCCGGACGCTCAACGCGAGTATTTCACCGCTTTGTGGCAGGAATATGAAGATGGCGAGAGCGCCGACGCACGCTTTGCGCTGGTGCTGGACCGCACCATGCCGATGCTGATGAACCTGCATAATGAAGGCCAAAGCTGGGTCGAAAACGGCATCAGCCTGGAACAGGTATTGTCACGCAATACGATGATTGAAGAAGTTTACCCTGAGCTGTGGAAACACCTGCTGCACCACCTGCAGGATGCCCAGCGCAAGGGCTGGTTGAAGTAACTCTCCGCAGGCCGGGTGCCTCCCTCACCCGGCAAGCCAGTCACAGCGGCTTGTGTGCCGTTTCCTTTGCGGCAATCACCGCCCACAGCGTGATCAGCAACGCCACCACCACGTAGGCCGAGATCGCCAGCGTGCTGTCGTAGGACTTGAACAGCGAAGCGATAATCAGCGGCGCAAACCCACCGCCGATAATGCCCGCCAGCGTGTAGGCCAACGACGATCCGGCATAGCGCACCCGGGTCGGGAACTGTTCGGTGATAAATGCCGCCTGCGGGCCGTACATCGCCGCATGGATCAACAAACCGACCACCACCGCCAGGCAGATCAGCACCGGTTGGCTGCTGTCGAGCAGCACGAAGAACACAAACGCCCATACCATCGCCGCCAGCGCTCCGCCGATATACACCGGCCTGCGGCCAAAACGGTCCGACAGTGCGCCAAACATGGGGACGGTAATCGCATTGCCGATCGCCCCCAGCATAGTGGCGGTCAGCGCCAGCGGGCGCGGCAGGTTCAGCACCGTGGTGACGTAGGTCAGCGTAAAGACCACCACCAGCGCATAGAGCACGTCGGAACCGATACGTGAACCGCCGGCAATCAGCAGCGGACGCCGATGCTGGGTGAACACCTCACGAATTGGCGCATGAGTGACGTCCTTCGAGGCTTCCAGCTTCAGAAACGCCGGCGTTTCCCCTACCCCACGACGCAGCCACAGGCCAAACACCACCAGCACCAAGCTCAGCAGGAAGGGGATACGCCAGCCCCACTGTTGGAAATCTTCTGCCGACATCGCCACCGTCACCAGCGTGATCAGGCCAGTACCAATCAGCGTGCCGCAGGAAGGACCGACCTGAGCAAAGGAGGCATTGCGCCCCCGCTGGTGCGGTTTGCCGTGCTCCATCGACAGCAGTACCGCGCCGGCCCATTCGCCTCCCAATGCAATCCCCTGAATAAAGCGCAGCGTCACCAACAGCAGCGGGCTCCAGATGCCCCAGCTGGCGTAACCGGGCAACAGTCCCATCAGCGCAGTTGTCACCCCCATGATCACCAGCGTCGTCACCAGCACAAAGCGCCGCCCCAGCACGTCGCCGAGATGGCCGAACACGATGCCGCCAATCGGCCGGGAAACGTAACCGACCGCATAGGTGGAAAACGCCAGAATGGTACCCACCAGCGGGTCGAAAGACGGGAAAAATACGTGATTGAAAATCAGCGCCGCCATGATGTTGTAAACGGTGAAATCGTACCATTCCAGCGCGGTGCCGATAGAACTGGCGGCCGCCAGCCTGCCGGTTTTCGGTGGGTGAGCGGCAGCGTCGGCAGCGGACAGGTTCAGGGTCGGCGTTTCGGTGGTTGAAGTGCTCATGATGACAGCTCCTGAGTGGTCAGTTGCCAGCCCAGGGCATAATGCAGGGCTTCGGCAGCGGGGATTTCCAGTTGGCGACAGGCCAGCTCGCTCAGCCGCCGGCAGGCTTCGACGCTGCTGCTTTCGATCATCAGCATCGGCAACAGATGACGATTCTCACGCGACTCTTTCGGCAACGGCGAACTGAGCTCCGCGTCCGGCGACAGCAGGCTACTGCGCACAAAGCCCGGCTGCTCGGCCAGCTGAGTGCCCAAATGGCTGATGCTGGCTTTCAATACCTCCGGTTGAGCCGGTGTGAGATTAACGATAGCCAGGTAACTGCCGCAGCCCTGACCGGTTACCGCCTCCACTGCACACACCCGGCGCATCGGGTCACGCATTTTATCGAGGCTCGCCACCGACCAGGGCGTTTGCTGAGTAAACGCAGCGCGGTAGGCCACTGAGGTAAAACTGGCCAATGATTCGGTTTTGTACAGGCCGAGATATTTACGCCCGCCGTGCAGCGCCTGATAACGGGTGCCCGACAAAAAACCAGGCACCCGTACCCGCTCTTCCACGTGCTCGCGGTCGTACCACTGATTGAAATCCGCCTCATCCTGCGTGGCGATATCTGTTGCGACAAACAGCATTCCGTTCGGGGAACCGGTCATGGGGACTCTCCTGTTAGCTCAAAGTAAGAATCACGCGCCGGCGAGGCAACGTTCGATTGCCAGCGCCCAACCCAGCAGCGCTTCGTCATGCAAAGGCAGTGCGGCCACCATCAGGCCAACCGGAGCCGCATCGGCCTGCTGGCACGGCAGTGACAATGCGCAGCCGTCGAGGAAATTGATTACCGAGGGATTGCGCAGCACGGCACCATTGATACGGAAATAGGCTTCTTCATCCGCTTCCAACTGGACAAGGGTCGGGGCAACGAAAGGCACCGTAGGCATCAGCAACGCATCAAACCCTTGCACTGCGACACTCACCCGCCGTTGCCAATCGGCGCGCAGCGACCGTAATTGCAGCAGGTTGTTCTCATCCAACGTTTTGCCGCGACGAATGCGCGACAGCACCCGGGGGTCATAAGCATCGGCATGTTCGGCAATCAACGTACGGTGCCAGCGCCAGGACTCCAGCGCGGTAAATCCACCGTCGGCATTGATCGTCGCCAGTTCGGCGAACTCTCGGCAGGGAATAAATTCAATCTGCGCTCCGGCCTGCGCCAAGCGCTGCAAGCCAAGGTGAAACGCGGTGGTGACCTCAGGATCCAGGCCATCCAGCACCAGGGTTTGCGGTACGGCGAAGCGTGCCTGACTCAAATTTTTCTGCTGAGGCCGTAGTGGCCGATCGGCAATTGCCGTATCCAGCGCCAGGCAACCGGCCACGTCATGAGCAATCACGCCTATCGAATCCAGCGAAGGGGAAAGTGGCAGCAGGCCGCCGCTGCTAATGCGGCTGGCGGTGGGCTTATAGCCGGTCAGGCCGCAGAAGGCCGCCGGGATCCGCACCGAACCGCCGGTGTCGCTGCCTATCGAGCCGAAACACATGCCGTCGCTCACCGCCACTGCTGCCCCCGAGGACGAGCCGCCGGGAATACGACGTGCGCTGCGATCCCAGGGATTGGCGGGCGTGCCATAGTGGGGATTGATCCCCAGCCCGGAATAGGCAAATTCGGTCATGTTGGTTTTGCCCATCACCACCGCGCCCGCCTGCAACAAGCGCGCCACCACGACAGCATGGGCACCCGCCGCTGGCGCTCCGGCCAGTACGCGTGACCCGGCCGCGGTGGCTTCCCCTGCGACATCAAACAGGTCTTTGACCGACACCGGTACACCGTCCAGCGCCGACAGAGGGTTGCCCGCGGCCCGCCGCCGATCGGCCGCCAGGGCCTGCTCCTGAGCCCATTGAGCATACACATGAGTAAAGGTGCGCCGCCCCTCTCCCTGCTCGTCCGCAATTTTCAACAATGCGTCAGCGGTTAACTGCGCGGCGGTAAATTCGCCGTTGGCCAGGCCTGAAGCGGCCTGGGATAACGTCAGCTTTTTCATCAGGCCACCACCGGCAGCTCAATGCTGCTGTAATGGTGGCTGATGGTCCGCCCCAGCACTTCATCCACCAGTTCCATACGGAATTCGGTCGCCGGCCGGATGCCGCCAATTGCCGCTACCGTACCGCAGGCCATCGCCAGACCGTCTTGCGGCTGCGGCACTGTCAGCCCACTTTCCGGTAACTGTTGGCCGCTCAGGTAGCGATCCAGCAGATCGCCCGGAGTACGCAGGCTGGCCAGACGGCCCTGCTGATAGAGCTGGAATTCGCCGTTTTCCTTGATCCAAGATCGCAGGATCAACGAGTCCCAGTGAGCGCTCACCTCACGCAACGGCCAGGCGGCACGAGCCACCGGCTTGACGCAGAGCTGTTTGGACAGGGCCACGCTGTGCGCCTCCAACTGACGATCGGTATGATCCGAAGCCAGCGAGACATACCATTCACCGCGATGTGTGAAGATCAACGGTTCCGCTTCGCCGGAGCTGGCATTGCCGATAACTTCGATACGTTCGCTCTGGCTGAGCTGGTTAACCGCCACCCGGTAAAACAGAGGAATTGCACTGGGTTGGGGCACGCCGAGCTCGGCCAGCTCCCTGATATGGTGCAGGATCGCTTCGCGATCCCGGCCGGTCCAGCCGGCAATCACCAGGTGATCGATCTCGACATCCAACACCCCAGTGCCGCTGGATTCGGGTAAAGTAAAGGTCAGTCTCATGGCGTTTGTGCCTCTTTGGTTAAAATACTGTGAAATTTCACTATATCTTTAGCTACCAAATAAGCGATTTCCGTGCCATGTTTTTGTGTACTATGTCTAAAAACTTTCGTCTTGCAGGAGCAGAACGTGATGACCCTTGACGCAGAGAGCCCGGAACTCCCGACGGCAGAGGAAGCCGGGCTGTCACTGAATGAACTCGCCTACCGACGCTTTAAGCAGGCGCTGGTGACGTTAAGTTATAAACCTGGTGAATATCTCAATACCGCTCACGTGATGAGCGAGCTGGACATGGGCAGAACGCCGATCAATCAGGCGATCCACCGACTGGCCAATGAAGGATTACTGCAGGTGATCCCGCGTAAAGGGGTGATGGTTGCGCCGCTTTCGATGGACGATGCGCTGGAACTGATTGAAGTGCGTTTGGCCAATGAAATGCTGTGTATGCGGCTGGCGAGCAAAAGAATTACGGCCCCCCAGATCGCCGAGCTTACGGAACTCAATCAACAAATCGAAGCCGCCAGTCAGCAACGCGATCGGGTAAAAATGATGACGCTGGATCATCAGTTCCACCAGCAGCTGGCACAGATCGCCGGAAATAATATGTTGGCGGACATTCTGAGCGTACTGCACGCCAGAGCACAACGCTTCTGGGCCAGCACGCTGTCACGCGAAGGCCATATGCGCGAAGTGATAGAGGAACATCGGGCGATTATCGCCGCACTGGCCGCACAGGACGATGACGCAGCTGCCAATGCGGCGCAGGCGCACATACTTTCATTCCGCAGTGCCCTGCTGCATGAGGGGTAAGCCGCCGTCAGCGGCCGCCGGCGGCCTCAATAAAGCTGCCGGTGATGTAAGAAGCGGCATCGGACAGTAACCAGACAATGGCTTCCGCCACCTCTTCCGGGGTGCCGCCACGCTGCATCGGCAGGCTGCTTTTTACCCGATCAACGCGTCCAGGCTCGCCGCCGCTGGCATGCATTTCGGTATAAATCAGCCCCGGTCGCACGGCGTTGACGCGAATGCCCTGCGCTGCCACCTCCAGCGCCAGTCCGGTGGTGAGCGTATCTACCGCCCCTTTAGAAGCGGCATAGTCGATATATTCCCCAGGAGCACCGATACGCGCGGCCGCGGAGGAGACATTGACGATCGCTCCGCCCTGCCCGCCATGACGCTTCGCCATGCGCTTCACCGTCTCGCGGCAACAGAGAAAATAGCCGGTAACGTTGGTAGACAATACCCTGTTGATACGCTCGGCGGTCAGTTGCTCAATCCCCGTCTGCTGAAACAAGATGCCGGCGTTATTGACCAGCGCACTTATCGGGCCGAGGCCGGCATCCAACGCATTGAACATCGCCACCACCTGATTTTCATCGGCCACATCCGCTTTTAGCGCCAGCGCCCGGCCGCCCATCGCTTCGATTTCCGCCACCACCTGCGCTGCTGCCGCTTCATTTTTCAGATAGTTAACGCCGACCGCATACCCCTTACGGGCCAACAGCAGCGCCGTGGCGCGACCAATACCGCGGCTGGCGCCGGTGACCAATGCAACTTTCGTCATGTCGTTCCTTTCTCTGGTTGGGAAATCAGAAACTGTAGCTGGCGCTCAGGAAGACGATGCCGGCCGTTTTTTTCTCGACGATGGGGCTTTTGGCCGCATCCCCCAGCAGAGTATAGAGACTTACGCCCCCCTGAAAGGCAATTTCCGGCGTTAGTGCGTAATTCAGCACGCCGGTGAGGGTGGCTTGTTTAAAGCCGCTGCCCGGTCGGTAAGCGGTGAATGAAGTTTGCTGTGCCTGCTGCTGCGTCACGCCAAAATAACCACGCTGGTAACCCTTATTGGCCCAGGTGGTGCTCAAATCGGTTGAAAACGTCAATGCCTCGCTCAGCGGATAAACTGCCGCGATACCCAGATCGACATAGGCGGTATGCCCCAGATCCTCATCCCCATAACGGCGCGCTTTGGTGGCCTGCATCCCCTTGACGTAAGTGCGAAAAGGGTCAAATTTATAGCTCAGCTCAATGCCGGCTTCCAGGGCTCCCTTCAGATCGCCCATGCCTTTTAGCCGCTTATTGTGGCCTCGCAGCGTTTTCAGCTCTTCATCACGCCCGGCGTCATAGCCGGCCAGCAGGGCAATGCCGAAGGGCCCCGATAACGGCAACTGCCAGCGGGCACCGTTTTGCAAACCCAGGCTGAAGTCACCCCAGGCAGACTTCTCGTAACCGGCCTCAATATCGTACAGCGGCACGGCACTGTAGTCGGCAGCTCCCTGATAGTCCGGCGCCACGGCCATACCGCCGCTGAATTTCAATGACGCCTCTGCGCCATCTTGCGTAAGCCCCTGCAGAGGGAATAACACCAATAACGTCGCCGCAGAATAACCCAGGGTATTTTTCACCGTATCTGCCTTATTATTTAATAAAGGTTTAAAGCGCCACCAGGCGCCGCAATTGTTTTTTAATACGTGGCTTTAAGCTTTTATAAAAATCCGATGACTCCGTATGCTGAATAACAGACAGGGTGGGTAAAAATGATTCGCCATGATCCCCGCCTTGCGCATCGACGTGGAAAGACAGCATGGCCAATACCAACAATAAAATTGCGCCTAAGCGGGCAGCCTTCATTGAAAGATTGTCGATACGCATTTTTTATCACCTGAATGATTTATTCAGGGCTGAGCGTACTTGAAAGAGGACGGTCTTCCCTTAACGTCAAATTAATCCCAGATTAAGGTTTGCTTAAGAAGGGGTGAACAAACAGGAGCGCGTCGTTGTCTTCCCCCTGCGGTTGTAGTTATATAGCCGCCAGCGCCGTGACATAAACCGGATACCCCGTGAACATATTGCTTGTGGAAGACGATCTGCAATTGGGCAAAGCCCTGTGCCGTGCTTTAGAGCTGGCCGGGTTCGATTTGTGCTGGGTGCGGTTAGTCCATGATGCACAACATAAATTATCTGAAGGCAGCTTCGACTTAATGCTGCTGGATCTCACCCTGCCCGACGGCGATGGCTTGAAAAAGCTGATTGAATGGCGCGCTGCGGGCCAAAATATTCCGATCATTATTCTGACCGCCCGTGACCGCATAGAAAGCCTGGTCAATAGCCTGGATTCCGGCGCAGATGACTTTCTGGCAAAGCCTTTTGCCCTGCCTGAGCTGATCTCCCGCGTGAAGGCGGTAAACCGGCGCATGGCGGGGTTTGCCTCCCAAACCTGGAGCCTGGGAAACCTGTATCTGGATCCCATGAACCACCAGGTCACGCTGGACGACGAACTGCTGCTGCTGTCGAAAAAAGAGTACCGCCTGTTGCACGAACTGATGCGTTGCGCCGGTACCGTGGTGCGCAAGGCGGCCCTGGAACAGCGCCTATTCGGCAATGGCGATAATGTAGAAAGTAATTCTCTTGAGGTGCACATGCATAATCTGCGGCGAAAAATTGGCAAGGAGAGAATTATTACCGTACGCGGCATAGGTTATTTATTGAAAAAAGAGTCTCAGGGATGATTAGCTTCAAATCCTTTTTCATGCGAACCATCGTTTTCCAGGTGATGGCCATACTGGTACTCTGGGGAATATTGCTGGGTTGGGTCAAATACCTTTATTACCCGGATGCTGAAAAGTATCTGGATAATCAGCAGCGTATTGTTGCACAAGGCATCGCCAACATTCTCGACAAGACTGACGTTAACAATAATTATTCCGACATCATTAAAGATATCGAAATAATGTACATCGATTCGATTAAAAACGGGATGGAAGACGAAATAGATTATCGTCCGCTGTTTGTCGTTTTCGATCGTAATAATCAGATGCTTTATGCCTCTCCCGCTCAAGATAAACCTTTGGTTTTGCCCCCGTCGGTGCTGTCCGGCACCATCAGCTACGCCAACGTGAAGTGGCATATCGCCGGCAGCTGGAGCGAAAAGCAGAAGTTTCGGGTGATCGTCGGCGAATCTTTCGACAACCGCACCACCATTTTCGGCAATCCGGCGGAAAGCACCGCAATCCCTTTGCTGGTGATCCTGGCGGCGATCATCGTCACGCTGCTGATCACCGCCTATTTCAGCCTGCGGCCGCTGCGGCAAATTGCCAGAACCATCTCTGACCGCAAGCCAGGCAACTTATCGCCGATCAATGTACGGGCGCAGTACCAGGAAATTCGGCCTGTCGTGCTGGAAATCAATAAGCTGATGACGCGTATCGACGCCGCCAACCAGCGTGAAAAACGCTTTATGGCGGACGCGGCCCACGAACTGCGCACCCCGATCGCCGCCGTGCTGGCACAGCTGCACCTGCTGACTCAGGTGGCGGATAAAACCGAACGGCAGGAAATCATTGGGGACATGCAGCTGGGGCTGGATCGCGCCGCATCGCTGTCGCGCCAGCTGATTGATCTGGCCAAGCTGGAGTCGGAAGACTTTCCGCTGAAGATTGAGGCGGTAGATATCTACGCTGAAATCAGCAAATGCATTGCCCAGCACGTACCCTATGCGATGGAAAAGAACGTTGAGCTTTCGCTGGAAGGCAGTGAAAACGTGGTGATCGATACCGATCGTCATTCGCTGGTCACCATCTTTACCAACCTGCTGGAAAACGCCATCAAATACGCCCCGCCCGGCAGCAGGATCGAAGCCAATATCCGCTCGTTGTCCCCCTTGGGCTGCTATATTACCCTGCGTGACAATGGCCCTGGCGTTAGCCGGGAATACCAAAAACGCCTGTTCGAGCGTTTTTATCGCGTGCCCGGCGTCCAGCAGACAGGCAGCGGTCTGGGATTGGCCATTGCCAAAAACCTGGCCGATAAGATCGGTGCGCAGCTACGGATCACCGAAGGGCTTGATGAACGCGGCATCGGATTTGTCATCGACCTGCCGGAAAATTACCTGATACCGACGGAGAACTAACCCGCCATGACCGTCCCCATTTTGCTGCAGCAGCACCAGCTTGACGCCCTGTGGCAGATCGACCGCAGTGAAATTATCGATACCCTCTATCGTCTGCAAGACGGAGAGCTACGGCCTTATGCCGACTATTACGATGTGCGCGGCTGGGATCCGCACGATCGGGAAACCTATACGCCGATCCATGAACAATGCTTTGCCCGCGGTGGCTCGTTTTTCGCTCTGTCAGATCAAGATAAAATTGTTGCCGCGGCGGCGGTAGATACCTTGCCGCGCGGCCCGCAACAGGACTTGCTCCAACTGCTTTTTTTCTACGTGGGTGCCGCCCAGCGCGGTAAAGGACTGGGCAAGATCCTGTTCAACCACTGCCTGCAGCAGGCCGCAAAAGAGGGCGCGCTGGGGTTGTACGTATCTTCTATCCCCAACAAAAACACCGTGGACTTCTACCTGTCGCAGGGCTGCCGCTTGATTGATCAGCCTGATGACGAGCTGTTCGCCCGCGAGCCGGAAGATATCCACCTGGTTTGCTATTGCCGGTAGCCGCCTATTGGGCAATTCGGATCACCGAACGCACGTCGCTTTTCTTGTTCAGCTCCCAGACTTCGGCGATCTCTGATAAGCCGTGCTCCTGAGTTTCAACCGAAATCTGCCCCGCCGCCGCCAAGGCCAGGATTTCGCTGGCATACCTTTGCATCTCGGCTATCGGCGGGAAGTTGCCGGTGCCGCTGCCCATGATCTGCAGTTGATTGCTGCGCAGCACCGCCGCCGGCAGGCGGATATCCGGCCCGGCCATCGACCCGACGTTCACCAAACGTATGCCGCGGCCACCGGCGTAGGAAGACAAATCATGGTTGTTAAGCGTCGCAAGCAAGGCTTCGGTCGCGGCACCCCAGATATAGTCGACAATCACCTGATAACCATGCGGCCCCGCTGCGGCGGCGAAGGCCTGCGTCAATGCAGCTCCTTCCAGCCCAAGATCGACCGTAGCATCAACGTCCAGCGCCTCCAGCACGCTCTGACGGCGACCGGCGGCGACAATTCGCCCCGCTCCCGCCTGACGTGCGGCCGCTACCGCCAGCTTACCTGAGGTCCCGGTAGCTCCGAGAATCAGCACCGTGTCACCCGCCTGTAACTCGGCACGCCAGTGCAGTGGCAACCAGGCAGCGAATGCCGGGTTAATCAATGCGGCGGCCGTCGCGTCATCTACCCCTTCAGGTACCGGTACCGTCCAGGAGGCGAGGGTTCGTTCTGCCAGCGCACCGTGCGGTTGCCGGAAGGAGGCAAAATAGACCCGTTGACCGTCCGGCGCATAGCCAACGCCATCGGTGCCGGGTACGATCGGCAAGCTTTTCGGGCTTGAGTAATGCGTTCCGGCTACTATGGCGCGATCCAATTGCTTGATGCCGGCCACGCGCACCGCGATTAGCGTTTCCCCTTCCCGCGCTACCGGCTCATCCACATTACCGAGTACCGGGGCCTGCCCCAATGCGTTTACGGTTGCTGCTCTCATTTTGGATCCTCATGTCATTTAGGTTGCCCTGCTGCGACAATAAAAAAGGGACAGGGCATCATGCCGTGTCCCCTGATAATACATCTAGCCGAAAAGTGTTATTGATATTCGCTCAGCGGTAATCCGATTAAAAAATCAGAAACGCCAGGTCACGGCAACGTTGCCCTCTAACGAATGGCTGCCCTGGCGTAACAGTTCACTGGAAACGCCGGCGCCCAAAGAGACGGCCTGGTTTAGCTGATACTGCACACCGGCCTGCGCGGCCAACGCATCGCGCCCGGCCAAGGTGCTTTCACTATCAAAAGCTGAGGCGTTATAGCCCACAAACTGAGCACGCTGACTCAGCTTGTTGTTTAACAACTCATGTTGCCAGCCAAGACGCAGGGTGGCGGACAGCGCCTGTGAGCCCTGCAATGGCTGCCGGTACAGCGCTTCCACACCCAGCGTGCTTTGCAGCGAATCGGCATAACGTCCCTTAATCTGCATCGACGGCGCGTTACCCAAACCGGACTCCTGGATCGGGCGATGGGTGGTCGCGGTATAGTCCAGCGCTGCCACCGGGCCGAGGCTAAATGCCTCGGTTAACGCAAAATGATACCCGCCACCCAAGGTTAGTGAGCCGTTCCAGGCCGTCCAGTCGCTCTTGCGGGTGCCGCTTATGCCGGCCACATCAAACTGGCGCTTCATCTGATTATCCTCCGCCCCTATGCGCCCCAGACCATAGGCAAACGGCCCAGCCATGGCGTCCTGCGCGTAGTTGAACTGCAAGCCAACATCAAAGGAGGTGCTGTGCGTGCGCGCTCGATCGGCGCTTTTGGCATTGACCGTTTGCCCGCCGACCGCCGCGTGGAAACCTGTGGTCAGGCCCGGTAGCAGCCCATTACGTTTCTCGGCGCCGAACAGCACGCCATAACGCGATGCGTTGTAACCGGCGATTGTGCCCGTATTGTTTTGCCAATTACCGCCGCCGTACGGCAGGGCAAAACTGATCCAATCTTGCTCGTCGCTCGTTGATGCTAACGTCAAATTGCGCTCCGGTGCGGTCAAGGCACGGGTTAACTGGCGTTCGCGGTCGAATGAGGTCTGAATCAGGCTGTTATAAGCCGACGGCTCCAGCTGCGCCAGCGCGCTGTTCACCTGCCGGCCTTCGGGGCTGGAGAAATCCAGCGCGGTCAGTAACGGCCGCAGGTCGTTCCCCGCGGTCGCCGCAGCCCGGGCTAACGCCAGACCTACATTTCGTTCATTCACATTCTGTGCATATTGGCTGTAGGCCGATACGCCACGGGTCGCGCTGATTTGGTATTGCCCGGCTGCCAACGGAGTAACATGGAAGCTCAGCGTCGGTGATGCCGTCTGAACGCCGAGCTGCTCGAATTCACCGCTGACCTGGCCCAATCGCAACAGAGAAGCGCTGTTCATCTGCCAGCCTGAGGCATACCAGCCTTTTACCGGCATCAACGTCAGGGTTCCACTTAAGCTGGATTTACCGCTAATTTGTACCCGATCCCCCTGCCCTTGGCCGTCGAACATCAATTGCAAGCGCCCCTGTGGCCCCTGGGAATAATTACCGTCGATCGACAACTGGCCAAAAGGCCCCCCGGCGGTAAGCAAGCCGTTATTGGTGAACAGCCCGGCATCCGACAGCGCGTAGCGGCTATTACCCGCCAATTGGGCACCCGGCTGGATATCCACGCTATAGACCTGATGGTTACCGTTCAGGGTGGTTTTCCCGCCTTCGGCCACCAGCGCCAGGTTTTCCTTACCCCGAATGTTGCCGTTATAGGTGAAATCAAAACCGTTATCCGCCGCCGCAGTGACCTGCCCCTGCGCATCTGGCTGCAGGCCGAAGGTCAAGCGAGTCAGACGTGCCTGATTATTTCCATCCCGTTGTGCATAATCGGAAATGATATCGCCCTGAATGTCAGCGCCGCGCATCACGTTAATGGCGCCGGCCAATGCATTCACTGACTGGTAGATAGCCGCTTTGGCTCCTTTTAACGAGCCGGT
Organism: Serratia sp. OS31; assembly: GCF_014164835.1. Taxonomy (NCBI): domain Bacteria; kingdom Pseudomonadati; phylum Pseudomonadota; class Gammaproteobacteria; order Enterobacterales; family Yersiniaceae; genus Serratia; species Serratia sp. OS31. Next base: position 107,224 of record NZ_JACJFQ010000012.1, read on the forward strand.
GATATCGAAGTTAGACACCAGCGGCGCAGCCCGATATTGAGACAGATCGACGCCCGCCCACTGCCAGATATACGAACCACGGTATTCGGTGTCATTACCCAGCAGGTTATTGCCGAAATCCAGCCTTGCGGCGACGCCTTCTTTACCTTTCGCCTCCAGACTGCCGCGTTGAACGATATTGTGACTGTCGCCGTATGCCACCAATAAGCCGGTGCCGTAATCGCCGTTAGCCTGAACCCGGACGCCGGGTGCAATACTGAGCGTATTCCCCGCGCCATCTATCCGGATACCCGCAGCGGCAACGCCATCCGCCATGATGTCGGCGCGCTGCTCGACCCGGTTATTGCTGCCGTAAATGTGCAACCCGACGCCCCGGGCTGCAGTATTCGCCTGGCCGTCGAGATACGCAGTGCCTGCCGCATTGCGTGCAAAATATCCCTGATGGTTGGTCACCTCCAGACCACTGCCGTAAATCGAGCGGCCAAAGAAGTTACGGCGATCGATGTCATACCCCATGTCCTGCAGTAGCGCTAATTCTGCTTCCATCATGGTGGTGTAATTACGATAGTTTTGATGGCTCATCAGGCTGCGATCGAGCTCAATGTGCGACATGTAATCATCGTCCAGATCGCCCAGCACATCGAGAATACGTACCGGAACACCCGGCATGGCACCGTCCAACACCTCTTTGACGTGGCTGCCGGCGAAATAACCGCGATCTTTGCGCACGTCAAAGGCAGAAGGATCGTCCGGCCCCTCACACTTATTGCACAAGATAGCCTGCCCCGGCTGCGCCGGATTGCCATTGTCATCAAACAGGTGCGAACTCCAGCTGCCAAACGTCGGGCCAAATTGGGTCACGCCATCCGTTACACCGGCTGTGGCGCTAATCCCCAAGGCATGGGCTATTTCATGAAAAAGGGTGACTTCCAGATCGGTACGGTGATCGGTGGGGATCTGTGCCGGCGAAGCCTGGCCAGGGGTAAAATCCATTTTCCCGATCCTGACGACGGCGTGGGCACCGTTGTCCAACTCGCCGGCATCCTGGCCCTGCAACACCGCCTGAAGCTGGGTCAGGCTAAATTCGGCATCGCTGACGTCAGGGCTCAACGCACCGGCCCCCTCATCGTCATAGGTGCCGATGTTAATCACGCCCGGCAATCGGCCCGGCGCAGGCTTGATAATATCGGCCCAGCGTTGCGCGGCGCTGATCACCTGAGCCTTTTGCGCATCATCCAATGCCCAGGAGGCATGCTGGGGGACACCCTCCTCATTAAAGTAGCTGTCGTCGGCCGGACCGTAGAAATTCAGTTTAAACACCGTTTGGCCGCTGTTATTTCGAACCTCGTAGCTCTCGACCGCCTGCGCGGAACAGAGGGGTAAAGCCGCAATGATTGCGATAGCCAACCTTTTCATCGTGCACTCCTTGTCAATGGATCGTCCCTGCAAAATAGTTTGCTGATGACAATTTAGACGTGTGGATGTAAACGCAAATTAAACCGGAGAGAGTCTTAAAAAATAAGGGAGGCAAAGCGCGGGAAAATAAAAAAATCGCTGATGAATCAAATGTATCAGTAAGAAAACTCTCGGGGATTAGCCATAAAAAAGCAGCGCATAGTGCGCTGCTTCATAAAGGTAAACCTGCTCGAATAAGCTTATTCGTAGTCGCTCATCGGCACGCAGGAACAGAACAGGTTACGATCGCCGTACACGTCATCAAGACGCTTCACGCTCGGCCAGTATTTGTTCTCACGCACGCCGGCAATCGGGAACACCGCCAGCTCACGGCTGTAGGCATGCTGCCAGTCGCTGACCAGCTCCGCCTGCACGTGGGGCGCGTTCACCAGCGGGTTATCTTCCAATGGCCATTCGCCTTTTGCCACCCGATCAATCTCGCCACGGATCGCCAGCATCGCATCGATAAAGCGATCCAGCTCGACCTTGCTTTCCGACTCGGTTGGCTCAACCATCAGCGTACCCGCCACCGGGAACGACATGGTCGGCGCATGGAAGCCGTAGTCGATCAGACGTTTGGCGATGTCCATTTCGCTGATGCCGGTTTCTTCCTTCAGCGGACGAATATCGAGAATACATTCATGCGCTACGCGGTGATCGCGACCGGTATACAGCACTGGGTAAGCGTCCTTCAAACGGGTCGCAATGTAGTTGGCATTAAGGATTGCCACCTGGCTGGCCTGCTTCAAGCCTTCCGCACCCATCATGCGGATGTACATCCAGCTGATTGGCAGGATAGAAGCGCTGCCGAACGGCGCAGCGGAGACTGCGCCCTGCTGGGTGGTCACACCGTCGATCTGCACCACGCTATGGCCTGGAACGAACGGGGCAAGGTGGGATTTCACGCCGATAGGGCCCATGCCTGGGCCACCGCCGCCGTGAGGGATACAGAAGGTTTTATGCAGGTTAAGGTGCGAAACGTCCGCCCCGATATAACCCGGGGTGGTGATCCCCACCTGAGCATTCATGTTGGCGCCGTCGAGATAGACCTGGCCACCGAACTGATGAACGATCTGGCACACTTCACGAATAGTTTCTTCGTACACGCCGTGGGTCGACGGGTAGGTCACCATGATGCAGGACAGTTCTTCACCCGCCTGTTCTGCCTTGACGCGCAGGTCATGCAGATCGATGTTGCCGTTCTTGTCGCAGGCGACCACCACCACGCTCATGCCCGCCATTTGCGCGGAAGCGGGGTTGGTGCCGTGCGCAGAGCTTGGGATCAGGCAAATATGACGGCCAGCTTCATTGCGGCTTTCATGGTAACGACGGATCGCCAGCAAACCGGCGTATTCGCCCTGAGCACCTGAGTTAGGCTGCATGCAAACTGCGTCATAACCGGTCAGTTGCACTAACCACTGCGACAGTTGGCCGATCATCTGCTGGTAACCTGCCGCCTGCTCAGGCGGACAGAATGGGTGCAGCTCGGAGAATTCAGGCCAGGTAATCGGGATCATTTCCGCCGCGGCATTGAGCTTCATGGTGCAGGAGCCCAGCGGGATCATCGCCTGGTTGAGCGCCAGATCCTTGCGTTCCAGACGGTGCATGTAGCGCATCATCTCGGTTTCGCTGTGATAACGATTAAATACCGGGTGAGTCAGGATCGGATCCTGGCGCAGCATGGCAGCCGGGATCGACTGGCTGTTTTTGCTCACGGCAGCGTCCAGTGCGTCGATGTCCAGACCATGGTTGTCGCCCGCCAGCAAGGCAAACAGCGTCTGTACGTCTTCACGGGAGGTGGCTTCGTCCAGCGTAATGCCCACGGCACCGTGAATGTCGGTACGCAAGTTGATGCCGAAGCTCAATGCACGTTCCAGTACGGCAGCCTTGTCCTTCACTTCGACCGTCAGGGTGTCGAACCATGTTTTATGGCGCAATGTCAGCCCGGCTTGTTGCAGCCCGGCGGCCAGAATGTCGGTCAGACGATGGATGCGCCCGGCGATGCGTTGCAGGCCCTGCGGGCCATGGTACACCGCATACAGGCTGGCAATGTTGGCCAGCAGTACCTGCGAGGTACAGATATTCGAGTTGGCTTTTTCGCGGCGGATATGTTGTTCACGGGTTTGCATCGCCATGCGCAGCGCGGTGTTGCCTGCGGCATCGCGGGAAACGCCAATGATACGGCCCGGCATCGAGCGTTTGAACTCGTCGCGACAGGCAAAGAAGGCAGCATGTGGCCCGCCGTAGCCCATCGGCACGCCGAAGCGCTGTGCAGAACCGAACACCACATCGGCGCCCTGTTTGCCCGGTGCGGTCAGCAGCACCAACGCCATAATGTCGGCCGCCACGCTGGTGCCGATTTTACGGTTCTTCAATTCGGCCAGCAGCGCGCTGTAGTCGTGCAGTTCACCGGTGGTGCCTACCTGTTGCAGCAGCACGCCGAATACGCCTTGCAGCTCCAGCACTTTCTCGGCTTTATCCACGATCACTTCGAAACCGAAGGTTTCGGCGCGGGTACGCACCACGTCCAGCGTCTGAGGATGTACGTCATCAGCCACGAAGAAGCGGTTGGCGTCTTTCAGCTTGCTGGCGCGTTTGGCCAGCGCCATCGCTTCGGCCGCCGCAGTGGCTTCGTCCAACAGCGAGGCGGATGCCAGATCCAAACCGGTCAAATCCAGGGTCAGGGTTTGGAAGTTCAACAGCGCCTCAAGACGGCCCTGCGACACTTCCGGCTGATACGGGGTATAAGCGGTGTACCAACCCGGGTTTTCCAGCATGTTGCGCAGGATCACCGGCGGCGTCAGCACCGCGCTGTAACCCATACCGATATAGGATTTGTAGCGCTGATTCTGCGAGGCAATCGCCTTCAGTTCGGCCAGCGCCTGATGTTCAGTTGCCGCATCGCCCACCGGCGGCGGCGCAGGCAGTTGAATGTCTGCCGGCACAATCTGTTGGATCAGCGCGCTGAGCGAGCGTGCGCCCACCGCTTCCAGCAACTGCTGCTGTTGTTCTGCAGAAGAGCCGATGTGGCGTTCGATGAACGCTTCGCTGTGTTCAAGTTGGCTGAGTGTCTGAGTCATTGCTACAAATTCCTGAATTCTGGCGTGGTACGGGATATAGCCTGAACTAAAACGCCCCGGCCGAAAGGCCTGGGGCGTTGCATGGATTACTCGTCGATAGAAGCCTGATAAGCAGCGGCGTCCAGCAGGCTCGCCAGCTCGCCTTCGTCTGAGGCTTTAATCTGGAACAGGAAGCCGTCACCGTAAGGTTCGCTGTTGACCAGCTCCGGGGAGCCTTCCAACTCGCTATTCACCGCCACGATTTCGCCGCTGATTGGCGCGTAAATGTCCGATGCCGCCTTGACGGATTCCGCCACGGCGCAATCTTCACCGGCGGCGACTTTGCGGCCCACTTCTGGCAGATCGACAAACACCATATCGCCCAGCAGTTCCTGCGCGTGTTCGGTGATACCTACGGTGTAAACGCCGTTACCTTCTGAACGAACCCACTCGTGGGAGGATGCGTATTTCAATTCTGTTGGCACATTGCTCATCGCCAGCTACTCCTTCGAAGAAATAAAGAATCAATAAACAAAAATTAATTAATCAGTGACTTACCGGCACGCACAAAGCCAGGTTTGGTGACCCTGACCGGCATTTCTCGGTTGCGGATCTGTACGATGGCCTGTTCGCCGATACCGGCAGGAACGCGAGCCAGGGCGATGCTGAAGCCCAGGGTCGGTGAAAATGAACCGCTGGTGATCACCCCTTCATGCGTCTGACCTGCCGCATCGGTGAAACGTACCGGCAGCTCATTACGTAATACGCCTTTTTCCGTCATGATCAAGCCGACCAGTTGTTCAGTGCCCTGCTCACGCTGTTTTTCCAGCGCGTCACGACCGATGAACTGACGATCCTCCGGCTGCCAGGCGATGGTCCAGCCCATGTTGGCGGCCAGCGGCGAAATACCTTCATCCATCTCCTGACCATACAGGTTCATGCCCGCTTCCAGGCGCAGCGTGTCACGCGCACCCAGGCCGGCCGGCTTAACACCCGCCGCCAGCAGTTGCTGCCAGAAATCTGCCGCCAGCTCTTTCGGCAGAGCGATTTCATAACCTGCTTCGCCGGTATAACCGGTGGTGGCAATAAACAGATCCCCTGCCTGCACGCCGAAGAACGGCTTCATGCCTTCCACCGCGTTTTTTTGTTCCGGCGTAAACAAGGTGGCGGCACGCTCTTTGGCCTGAGGGCCCTGCACTGCAATCAGCGCCAGATCGTCACGCACCGTCAGCGTTACGCCATACGGCGCTGCATGCTCTTCGATCCAGGCCAGGTCTTTATCACGTGTGGCGGAGTTCACCACCAGGCGGAAATAGTCTTCAGTAAAGAAGTAAACGATCAGGTCGTCAATCACGCCGCCGGACGCATTCAGCATGCCGGTGTACAGCGCTTTGCCAGGTTGGGTAAGCTTGGCGACATCGTTCGCCAGCAGGTAACGCAGAAACTCGCGGGTACGGGCACCGCGCAGATCCACAATGGTCATATGGGAGACGTCGAACATACCGGCATCCTGACGCACGGCGTGGTGCTCATCGATCTGGGAGCCATAATGCAGCGGCATCATCCAGCCATGAAAATCTACCATGCGCGCACCGCACGCCACGTGCTGGTCGTACAGTGGGGTTTGCTTTGCCATCTTTTCCCTCATTCCACTCAGAAGCTGAAGATAGGGTGCTGCTACGCAATACGTCAGATTATGGCTCGTGGCCGGATTGCGTGGCGCACTGACTGCCCAACAGAAACGCTGCGTCGAAATTGACAAAAACGGCGGCAAATCGCCGCGACGCAAACGATACCTTTGCCCTGACGTTATCACCGAACGACCACATTAACCATAAGTTAAAATAGGCATGGCGGCGTTCTGCGCCAGTAAAAAGCCGGGCTAGTGTGCAGAGTTTTAAACTGGAAAACTGCGCTTTAAGGCACAAAACCAACAATTAGAGCACCAAAAATCCGAAGTTATATAACAAACTCACGGCCAGAGACGGAATTTCGACTTTTGATAACCGGTTATGGAATTAGAAAAAGTAATGATAAAAACAGCCTGAAATTAGATTATTTCAAATGAAGGGTTATATAAGGAAAAGCTATGGGCATAAGGCACAGATCTGCGCCTTTGGAGAACGGTAACGCTACGGGGAAAAAGAAAGAGAGACCCGGCTGAAGGATCTCTCTCAGGCCGTTATCAGGCCAGCCATTCCGGCAGATCGTTCAGGCCCATGGCCTGACGCACCAGCTTCGGCTTGACGCCCGGCAGGCTGTCAGCCAGCCGCAACCCGACATCGCGCAGCAATTTTTTCGCCGGGTGGTTACCGTCAAACAGTTCGCGGAATCCTTGCATGCTGGCCAGCATGACCGCTGCGCCGTGTTTGCGACGACGCTCGTAGCGACGCAGATACAGGTGCTGGCCGATGTCCTTGCCCTGACGTTGCAGGCGGCGCAATTCGGCGATCAGCTCGGCGGCGTCCATAAAGCCCAGGTTGACCCCCTGACCGGCCAACGGATGCACGGTATGGGCGGCATCCCCCACCAATGCCAGGCGATGCGCGGCAAAGCTGCGTGCATAGCGCCCGGTCAACGGGAAGGTCTGGCGTTCGCTCTCCAACTGGCAGGCGCCAAGGCGCAGATCGAAGGCCATCGCCAACTCACGGTTAAACTGCTCAGGCGCCAGCTGCTTAAGGCGCTCGGCCTCTTCGGGAGCAACCGACCAGACGATGGAGCTTAAATGCGGATCGCTGAACGGCAGAAATGCCAGAATGCCGTCGCCGTGGAATACCTGACGTGCCGTCGCCAAATGCGGCTCTTCGGTGCGGATGGTGGCCACCAACGCATGATGGCGGTAGTCCCAGAAGGTCAACGGAATATCGGCATGCTGGCGCAGCCAGGAATTAGCACCGTCGGCACCTATTACCAGCCTGGCCGTCAGCATGCGGCCGTCCTCCAGGGTGATAAAAGCGTCGTTTTCGCCCCAGGCCACCTGCTTGAGCGCCGCCGGGGTGATCAGCGTGACATCACTCAGGCTTGCCGCCCGTTTCCACAACGCCTGCTGGATCACCGAGTTTTCAATGATGTGACCGAGGTGGCTGAAGCCGCATTCGTCACCGCGGAAGGCAATCTTGCCGAAGCTGTCGCGATCCCACACTTCCATGGCGTTATAGGCGCTGGCGCGCAGGGTAAGGATCTCATCCCAGACGCCGATATGCTGCAACAGGCGCTCGCTGGCGGCATTGATGGCGGATACCCGCAGTGCCGGTTGTGGCTGAGGCGGCGTCATATCCGGCTGCTGGTGCTCCAGCACCGCAACGCGCAGGCCACTGCCCTGCAAACCGCAAGCCAGTGCCAGCCCCACCATACCGCCACCGGCGATAACCACGTCAAATGATTGCATGCTGCTTAATTTCCTTAAATGACGCGCTGCGCAGTGATTGCCCAGCGCTTTTGGGCGCAACACGCTGCGCCGCATCTGAATATTGCCTAACGATCTACCCAGCCCAAAGTCCGCTTGGCAAAGGCGTCACGCACCGCCGGCATTTGTGCCATCGCCATCAGACCCAGATTACGCCCGACCACCAAGGGGCCGTAACGGTTGGCAAACAGCCGAATCAAACCGTCGGTGACGCCAATCGTCGCTTGCTGATCCTGCTGTCGCCGTTGCTGATAACGGCTTAACAACGCATAGCCGCCGGGATCTTCCCCGTCCTGCTGTGCCTGAGCCAGTGTTTCCGCCAGCGACATCACGTCGCGCAGGCCGAGGTTGAACCCTTGACCGGCGATAGGGTGCAGCGTCTGAGCGGCATTCCCCACCAGGGCCAAGCGATGGCTGACGTGCTGGTTGGCGGTCAGCAGGCTGAGCGGGTTGCTGTGACGCTTACCGGCACGCAGGACTCGCCCCAATCGCCAGCCAAACGCCTGCTGCAATTCACTCATAAAGCGTGCATCGTCCCACGCATCAACCTGTTCACGATCTTCGCGTGCATGGCACCACACCAATGAGCTACGACCCTGGGACATTGGCAACAACGCCAAAGGTCCATAGCGGGTGAAACGCTCAAAGGCACGTCCTTGCGGATGCACCGCCGTGGTTACGTTGGCGATGGTGGCAAACTGCGGATAATCATTTTGCTGCCATTGCAGGTTGCAGGCCTGCGCCAGCGCCGAGCGCGAGCCGTCTGCCGCCACCAGCAGCTTCCCGCTGATGCGCCGCCCGTTATCCAGCAGCACTTCAGCCTGTTCCGTCGTACGCACCACATCGACCACTCTGGCCGGGCAATGCAGCGTGACGCCGGGTGCCTTGGCCAGCAGCGCGAACAACCGTTGGCCGGCGTCATGCAGTTCAATCACCTGCCCGAGCGCGTCAACCTGATAATCTTGCGCGTACAGATTAACGAAACCCGCGTGACCTCGATCGCTGACGTGTACCTGGGTAATGGCCGTCGCGCAATCTCGCAACGCCGGCCAAACGCCGATACGCGTCAGCTGTTGGCAAGTGCCCTGCGCCAAGGCAATGGCGCGGGCGTCAAACCCCGGATGGCTACGATCGTCCGGTCGGGTGGCTTCGACCAGATCAACCGCCATTCTTCCCTGAGTGAGCGATGAAATGGCCAGCGCCAAGGTCGCGCCCGCCATGCCGCCGCCAACAATAATTACGCTCATGCCGTTACCTTGCCGCCGCCATCAGGGCTTCGATGGCGTCAGCGTCTTTCACTACGCTGGCGGTCAGGTTTTCATTACCGTTGGCAGTGATCACAATATCATCTTCAATACGAATACCCATGCCGCGGTACTCTTCCGGCACGTCGGCATCCGGCGCGATGTACAGCCCAGGCTCGACGGTAAACACCATGCCCGGCTCCAGCGTGCGGTCGCGGTTTGGCGTGCCGTAATGCCCCACGTCGTGCACATCCAGCCCCAGCCAGTGGCCAAGTCCATGCATGTAGAACTGACGATGGGCCTGTTCGGCAATCAGTTGCTCCACTTCACCCTTCAGGACCCCCAGCTCCACCAGCCCGGTGATCATGATGCGCACCACCTCATCATTGACCTCACGGATACTGGTGCCCGGTTTGAACAGCTCCAGGGCACGCGTCAGCGATGCCAGCACAATGTCATACACCGCGCGCTGTGGCCGGCTGAACTTGCCGTTGACCGGGAAGGTCCGGGTGATGTCGCCCGCGTAGCCTTTATACTCACAGCCGGCATCGACCAGTACCAGATCGCCATCGCGCAATTCACTTTCATTTTCGGTGTAGTGCAGAATGCAGGCGTTGTCACCGCCGCCGACAATGGTGTTGTAAGACGGATAACGAGCGCCAAAGCGGGTAAATTCGTGATGAATTTCCGCTTCAAGCTGGTATTCGAACATGCCGGGGCGGCATTTCTGCATCGCGCGGGTATGGGCCAGCGCGCTGATTTCACCGGCGCGGCGCATGATCGCCAACTCTTCAGACGATTTGAACAGGCGCATTTCATGTAGCCACGGACGCCAATCGGTCAGAGTCGCCGGTGCCTGAAGATTCTGGCGGAAGCCCTTGCGCAGCTTGTCCAGAGCGTCGAACAGGATTTTATCGGCGTAGTCGTATTGGCCCTGCCCGTGATAAACCACGTCCAGGCCATTGAGCAGCAGGGGTAATTGATCGTTGATTTCATCGAACGGCAGCGCGCGGTCCACGCCCAGCTTCGCCGGAGCGGCTTCCTGCCCCAGGCGACGGCCAAACCAGATTTCCGCCGTCAGGTCGCGCACCCGGTTGAACAGCACGCTGTGGTTGTGCGTTTCGTCGCTCTTGACCAGAATCAACACCGAACCCGGTTCGTTGAAGCCGGTCAGGTACCAGAAATCGCTGTTCTGACGGTAGGGATATTCGGTATCTGCACTGCGCGTAGCTTCCGGCGCAGAGAAAATAATTGCCGCGCTGGCCGGAGCCATTTTCGCCAACAGCGCCTGACGGCGACCGTTGAATTCCTGCTGAGTCATCACCTTCTCCTGAAATCAATCTGCCTGTGCTCACGGCCGCTAAGGGCGTGAAATCGGGTATTTAGTGCAAGGTCGGTTTGGCATTTTCCGGCGCCGTCGGCTTATGGCGGGTAAATTCGGTGTGGCACAAAATGGCCGCCACGCGCACATACTCCACCACTTCCTCCAGAGAGTGCTCAAGCTCTTCCTGGTCTTCGTCTTCGTCATAACCGAGCTGAGCGATATTGCGCAGATCGTCGATCGCCTCGCCCACTTCGTCTTTCACCTGCGCCAGCTTCGGCTGCATCATGCCCAGCCCCAGCAGGAAATGATTCACCCAACCGGCCAGCGCATCGGCGCGGTCAAACACGCTGACGGTTTCGCCTTCCGGCATCATCAGTTGGAACATGAAGTCGTCGTCTTCCAGCGTTTCACGCGTAATTTCATGAAGTTGCTGCAATGGCAGGCTCAGCGCCTGCGGGAAGGCCACGCCTTCATTGGTCAGATCATAGACCAGCGATTGCCAGCCGGCGTCGCGGCTGCCACCGCACAGCAGGCCGCTGATCAGGCCGTGCATTTCTGCTGCGGTTAACGCCACCGCTTGCTGGTTAAGGGCAACGGTCAAAGATTGGTAACTTGGAAATGTATTCTGTATAGACATGCGCATTCGTCATCGTTGGCAGGATAAGTTCGTGTTATGCTACCACCAAGGTCCGTCGCTGTACCAGATAAGCGCGACACCTCAGTGGCTAGTTATAATCGTGATGTGTCAGAACTCACACGCTGCCGGCAGGGGACGAAATGACGCTAAATACGCATTTTGAAACCCTTTTTTGACTGGTAATGTCTGACGCAGTAGATTACAACCAGGTACTGAAAAAGGGGTTGTATCTTGGTACCGAGGTATATATAGTGGCGCCCGCTTTGGTAGGCCCGGTCAGGGCAAGCTGGGGCTGGCGCGAAATTTAGGCAGGAAGGTGGCATGTCTGCACAACCGGTAGATATTCAAATTTTTGGTCGCTCTTTAAGAGTCAATTGCCCGCCAGAACAACAAGATGCGTTGAACATGGCCGCGGTCGATCTTAACGAACGGTTGCAAGATCTTAAAGTTCGCACTAGAGTCACAAATACTGAGCAGCTCGTTTTCATCGCAGCATTGAACGTTTGTCATGAACTTGCTCAAGAACGGTTGAAAACCCGTGATTATGCGTCCAATATGGAACAACGCATTCGCATGCTGCAACAGACCATTGAACAGGCTTTGCTTGAACAGGGTCGCATCTCTGAACGTCAGGATGCACAATTCGAATAACTTAAGTTGCTGAAACCCAAGGTTTTGGCAATGAGTAAAAAATTTCTCTGAGATGTTCGCCAGCGGGCCAGTCCCCTGAGCCGATATTTAGTACCAACAGAATGTGATGATCCGCGATCGGTGTGCATGCTCGGCCCGCCGAGAAGCCTTAAGATTGCGACAGCACGTTCACCTTGAACCATGGGTTCAAGGGTTACAGCCTGCGACGGCATCTCGGAGATTCCCCCTTCCTCAGCGATATGTGTGCTGACTATGTCTTTTCAAGCCCAGAATGCCCAACAGCGGCAAAACATCCGAAGCCAAATCCGTCAGCGTAGACGCGCCTTAACGCCTGAACAACAACAACAATCCTCCCTGCAGATAGCCGAACGCATTGCTGCACATCCACGCGTCCTGGCGGCACAGAACATCGCGGTATTTTTGTCTTTCGACGGTGAATTGAATACCCGCCCGTTGATTGAGCGCCTGTGGCAGCTAGGTAAACAGGTTTACCTTCCGGTCCTGCACCCGTTCAGCCCCGGTAATCTGCTGTTCCTGCATTACACTCCTGAAACACTCCTGGTGAACAACCGCTTCAATATTCTTGAGCCGCAACTCGACGTGCGCCAGGTGCTGCCATTGAGTTCGCTCGACGTGGTACTGACGCCGTTAGTGGCCTTTGACAGCGCGGGCCAGCGCCTGGGGATGGGGGGTGGCTTCTACGATCGCACCCTGCAAAATTGGCAGCACCGCGGCCCTTATCCGATAGGCTTGGCCCATGACTGCCAGCAGGTCGAACAGGTGCCGGTGGAACACTGGGATATTCCGCTGCCGGAGATTGTCACCCCCGCAAAAAATTGGGTGTGGCAGATCGTTAAATAGCAAAAGGCCGGATAAATCCGGCCTCAGATTGCTGACAAAGTTCTTTGCGGTTAAAAGTTCTGATCTGGGGACTAATGAAAACAAAGGATTATTTCTTCTGATTTACCCCAAACATCCGAAAACCACGTTTTTCGGGTGTTTGCCATCAGACTAAGGCCGGATAAATCCGGCCTTTTCAGTGACAGCACATTCAATCAGAACAGCAAGCGAGCACGGATAGTGCCGTCAATCGCCTTCATACGTTGCAATGCCGCATCGGCACGCTCGGTTTCCGCTTCAATGTCGATCACCACATAGCCGATTTCCGGACCGGTTTGCAGGTACTGCGCGGCGATGTTCACCCCTTCTTCAGCGAAGATCTGGTTAATCTGCGTCAGTACACCCGGGCGGTTTTCATGGATGTGCAGCAGGCGGCTGGCGTTAGGCCCGTGCGCCGGCAGGGACACTTCCGGGAAGTTAACCGCCGACAGGGTTGAGCCGTTGTCGGAGTATTTCGCCAGCTTGCCGGCCACTTCGTCACCGATATTCTCCTGCGCTTCCTGAGTGGAGCCGCCAATGTGCGGGGTCAGGATCACGTTATCGAACTCGCAAAGCGGTGAGTTGAATGGCTCGCTGTTGGTCGCAGGCTCTTCCGGGAAGACGTCGATCGCCGCGCCGGCCAAGTGCTTGCTGGCCAATACCTTGCACAACTCGGGAATATCCACCACGGTGCCGCGCGAAGCGTTGATCAGAATCGAGCCCGGTTTCATCAGCGCCAGTTCTTCTGCACCCATCATGTTTTTGGTCGACGGAGTTTCCGGCACGTGCAGCGTCACCACGTCGCTCATATTGAGCAAGTCGGACAGGTGGCGCACCTGCTGGGCATTGCCCAACGGCAGCTTGTTCTCGATATCGTAGAAGAACACTTTCATGCCCAGGCCTTCGGCCAGGATGCCCAGTTGGGTACCGATATGGCCGTAGCCGATAATCCCCAACTTCTTGCCGCGCGCTTCAAACGAGCCCACGGCCAATTTTTGCCATTCGCCGCGGTGCGCCTTGGCGTTGGCGGAGGGAATGCCGCGCAGCATCAGCAGCAGTTCGCCCAGCACCATTTCGGCCACGGATCGGGTATTAGAGAAAGGTGCGTTAAACACCGGAACGCCGCGTTTGGTCGCTGCCTTCAGATCAACCTGGTTAGTGCCGATGCAGAAACACCCTACCGCCACCAGCTTTTCTGCAGCGGCGAAGACTTCTTCGGTCAGATGCGTACGCGATCGGATGCCGACGAAGTGAGCATCGCGGATGGATGCCTTAAGCGCTTCGGTGTCTAACGCACCTTTGTGATATTCAATGTTGGTATATCCGGCTGCCAGCAGATTATCTACCGTGCTCTGATGAACCCCTTCCACCAACAGGAATTTAATCCTGTCTTTCTCCAATGATACTTTTGCCATTTACCCGACCCTATGTTCAGACTTCAGAAGCGGCTGTTGTTAACAGCACGCATCCAACATAACAAAAATAACGCGGGCGGCAATACAAACGATTGCCCGCCCGTCAGTACAAGGCTCAGCGATGTTGGCGGTTTCTGGCAGAAAATGCCAAAGGGAAAGAAATAGACAGAAGCTTTGTGGAGCTAACGCTGACAATGTGACATATGTCACCAAATTTGGCGCTTTAAAGAAAAGATATTTTAGCCAGTGAATTATGCGGTTCGCTGGGATCCAAGAGCGTATCCCAGAGGGGCGCCATGGCGACGCCCCTGCTAACACATTCGGTTATTCGACGACTTTCACACCTTCAGGCGTGCCGACCAACGCCACATCGGCGCCGCGGTTGGCGAACAGCCCCACGGTCACCACGCCGGCGATACCGTTGATTTTGTTTTCCAGCGCGATGGCGTCGACGATGCTCAGGTTGTGCACATCGAGGATCACGTTGCCGTTATCAGTCAGCACATTCTGGCGGTACTCCGGCAGCCCGCCCAGCTTCACCAACTCACGCGCCACATAGGAACGCGCCATCGGGATCACTTCGACCGGCAACGGGAATTTGCCCAGCACATCGACCTGCTTACTGGCATCGACGATGCAGATAAACTTGCGCGCGATGGCGGCAATGATTTTTTCGCGTGTCAACGCGGCACCGCCGCCTTTGATCATCTGCATCTGGCGGTTGATTTCATCCGCGCCATCGACATAAATATCCAGCGAATCCACTTCATTGCTGTCGAACACGTGGATACCGAGGCTTTTCAGCTTGGCGGTGGAGGCGTCGGAGCTGGACACCGCCCCTTCGATTTGGTGCTTGATCGAGCCGAGCGCGTCAATAAAGTGGGCGGCGGTGGAGCCGGTACCTACCCCAACGATGGTGCCAGGGGTTACGTAATCCAGCGCGGCCCAGCCAACCGCTTTTTTCAGTTCATCCTGCGTCATAATATGTCCATTGCCTCTGTACGAAAACGTGTGCGTATTATAGGGTAAATCGCTATTTTTCACTCAGGCAGGATCACACTTCTTCACCCTAAGCCGCATTTTTAGGCGCGTCGCGGTAAAGTCGCGCGGTGATTTTCCACCTGTAAAACACCCCAGATGTGGCATAGTGCCTGTATCTATTACTGTAAGGGATATCTTTCCGATGAAACGCCCAGACTATCGAACGCTGCAAGCGCTGGACGCGGTGATCCGTGAGCGCGGCTTTGAGCGCGCCGCGCAAAAGCTTTGCATCACCCAATCGGCAGTATCCCAGCGCATCAAGCAGTTGGAAAACCTGTTCGGCCAACCGCTGCTGGTGCGCACCGTACCGCCGCGTCCGACCGAGCAGGGCCAAAAATTGCTGGCGCTGCTGCACCAGGTCGAGTTGCTGGAAGAAGAGTGGCTGGGCAACGACACCGGTATCGACACGCCGTTGCTGCTGTCGCTGGCGGTCAATGCCGACAGCCTGGCCACCTGGCTGCTGCCGGCGTTAAAACCGGTGCTGACGGACTCCCCTATCCGCCTGAACCTGCAGGTGGAAGACGAAACCCGTACCCAGGAACGCCTGCGGCGCGGTGAAGTGGTAGGCGCAGTGAGTATCCAACCGCAGCCGCTGCCGAGCTGCCTGGTCGACCGGTTGGGCGCGCTGGACTATCTGTTTGTCGCCTCGAAAGGTTTTGCCGAGCGCTACTTCCCGAACGGCGTCACACGTTCTGCGCTGCTGAAAGCGCCGGCGGTGGCGTTCGACCATCTCGATGACATGCACCAGGCTTTCCTGCAGCAGAACTTTGATCTGTCGCCGGGCAGCGTTCCCTGCCATATCGTGAACTCATCGGAAGCCTTCGTGCAGTTGGCTCGTCAGGGCACCACCTGCTGTATGATCCCGCATCTGCAGATTGAGAGAGAGTTGGAGTCGGGCGAGCTTATCGATCTGACTCCGGGTCTGTTCCAGCGCCGCATGCTGTTCTGGCACCGCTTCGCGCCGGAAAGCCGCATGATGCGTAAAGTGACCGATGCCCTGCTGGAACACGGTCGCCAGGTTCTGCGTCAGGATTAAAAGGGAAAAAGGTTCGCCGCGGCGAACCTTTTTTACTGAACACGGCCTGAGTTACTGCGCCGCGTTGCGCTGCAGCTCGAACACCACATCAACCTGATCGTCAAAGTGAATGCTCTGCTGTTCGTAGGTTTGCGCCACGTCGCTTTCCGCAGCGGCTCCCGCCGATTTGTACATGCGCGCTACCGGCATTGGCTGATAGTTGGCAACATGATAACGAATGCTGTAAACCGGCCCCAGTTTCGCGTTAAAGCCTTTCGCCAGTGAAGCCGCCTGCTGTGTGGCGTTCTCGATGGCTTTCTGACGCGCCTGTTCGCGGTAAACATCCGGTTTGGCCACGCCAAGCTCAACGGCGCGGATCTCGTTGAGGCCGGACTTCAACGCCCCGTCCAGCAGCTCGTTCAACTTATCCAACTGGCGCAGCGTAACCTGTACCTGGCGTACGGCACGGTAGCCTTTCAGCACCGACTCACCGGTTTTCAGGTAATCGTATTCCGGTTGAGTGCGCAGGTTAGCCGCGCTGATGTCTTTCTTCTCGATATTGTTTTTCTGCAGGAAATCAAAATATTGCGCTACGCGCTCATCAACCTGCTTCTTCGCCTGCGCAGCGTCTTTAGAAGAGACGCTGACCTCGATCGCCAGGGTGGCGATATCTGGAGTGGCATCAACGCTTGATGTGCCAGAAGTCACTACGTGCGGCCCTTCCGGCACTTCCGCCGCTTGCAGCGCCAGCGGTAACGTCCCTAATCCAATCATTGCGGCCATAGCCAATGCTTTAAGCTTCACAGAGTCTCCTTGATGACAGGCTGTAACTGATTACCGAGCTTTCTCGACTGAAAAAGGCCGGTTCCTTGGCATCAAACGTAGCATATCGCACGGGCTTTTGAATTCGGATTAGTGACAAATTCTTATAAACTTGCGCCCTGCCAGGCCAACTGCAATGCAATGCCCCACATCACCACGCCGACCAGCGTATTGATGACGCGCTGCGCCATTTGAGTGTTCAACCAGGGGGCCAGCCAGGAAGCCAACAGCGCCAACGCGAAGAACCAAAGAATGGAGGCGCTCACCGCCCCCAGCGCAAACCAGGAACGAACGTCCGGCGCCAACTGGCCACCCAGGCTGCCCAGCACCACAAAAGTATCGAGATAAACGTGCGGATTGAGCCAGGTTACCGCCAGCATGGTCACCACCAGCCGCCAGCGGCTCTGCTTAAGCTCCTCGGCCGTTGCCAGCGCCAATTGCCGGCTGAACGCGGTGCGAAACGCCCCCCAGCCGTACCACAACAGAAAGGCGACGCCGCCCCAGGTGACCAAAGCCAGCAGCAACGGCGAACGACTCAACAACGCGCTTCCACCGAAAATCCCCCCGCAAATCAACACGACATCGCTCAATGCGCACAGTGAGGCGACCATCAGATGATACTGACGGCGGATGCCTTGGTTCATGACAAAAACATTTTGCGGGCCCAGCGGCAGGATCATCGCGGCGCTCAGGGCAAAGCCCTGCAGAAAGACAGCTAGCATGGTATTCCTCACAGAAAGAGTGCGCCGGTCAGCGGCGCGTGTCGGTCAACACGCGCATCATAGGAGGAAAAAATTATTAGGTGAAATTGATATTTCTAATCAACTATCAGCAATGCTAATAATCAGGCGGGAAGAACAAAACCCAGCTCCTGAGAAATGCGCTGCGCGGTCGCCAGCACCGGCTTAATCAGCGCTTTGACGCCGATTTGTTGCAGTTTGGCGGTCGGCAACGATACCGATACCGCGTAGGGTACCCGCTGCTGAATATCGAATACCGGCGCCGCTACGCAGGACACCCCCAGCTCATTCTCTTCACGATCCATCGCCATGCCGCGCTGGCGAATATCGGCCAGTTCCTCATACATCTTGGGCAATTCGGTAATGGTATTGCGCGTCAGCGTCTGGATTTCATGCTGATGTGTCTGCCAGTAGCGATCGGGGTAATCGCTGTTGCCATAGGCCATAAAAATCTTGCCCATCGCCGAGCAGTACAATGGCATATGCTGGCCGATATAGGCACGGGTGCGCATCATGCCGGTCGTGGGTTCCAGCTTGTAGATCAAAATGACGTGGTCGTCTTCGCGGCTGGAGAAGTTCACCGTCTCCCCGACCTCAAGATTGAGCTGCTCCAGATGCGGTGCGGCAACGTGGATGATATTCAACGAGGAAAGCGCTTTCTGACCGACAGAAATGAACTTGGTGGTCAGGCGATAGCTGCCGGGCGACGGCGCCTGAGTCACGTAACCGCTGGTATGCAAACCCTGCAGCAGGCGATGAACGGTGCTTTTGTTCATACCGGCCAGTTCAGACAGATGGGCCAGCGGGCAACCGTTAGGGTAGTTGCTCAGGATCTCAATCAGTTGCAAACCGCGGAACAGGCTTTGGCTGCCCAGGGGTTTGTCTTTCTTGTCATCTTTTTCGTCGACAGCTTTCAGGCTCATAACGCAATTTCTCCAGTGTCGAACCGCCGACCAACGCCACCGCGTGGCAAACGGCCCCTTTGCCGGGAATGTTACCCCAAGGCCCGCATCAGGTGAAGACGGAACGCCGTTTCATTGTCAGCAGCAGGTTAAAATTGCGCAACATTCTGCTAACTCTCGAAGTGAGTTGTGCGTCACAATTCCGCAAAGACATAAATAACTTATTGTTTTAAAACAAAAATTAAAACACCTTCGGCTTTGCTTTAGATCGGTGTTCGTCATATTATTTTTGAAATTGAATTTCGCATATTGAAATTTAACGGCGATATAAACACCAAAAAGCATCAATCCGATTGCGTATTTCACTACCAGGGGCGCATCACATGACACCAGATAATGCGGAACAACCCATTCTTACCCTCAGCCATATCGTTAAGCGCTTTGGCGGCAACGTCGCGGTGAACGACGTCAGCCTGCAGGTGATGCCGGGCGAAGTCCTGGCCCTGCTGGGCGAAAATGGCGCAGGCAAATCGACGCTGATCAAAGTGCTGGCCGGGGTGTATCCGCGCGACGGCGGCGACATTCAGTTCCAGGGCACCAGCATAGCCTCCGCCGCGGCGATAAAAAGTGACAGTCGCCAGCCTATTGCCTTTATTCATCAGGATCTCGGGCTGATCGAATGGATGACGGTAGCGGAAAACATGGCGCTGGTGATGGGATTCCCGCGCCGCTTTGGCCTGATCGACTGGCGAGCCATCCGCCGCCGCGCCGCTCAGGCGCTGCAGGATGTCGGCATCGCGCTGGATCCCGACGCCAGGGTGTTCGAACTGTCGCGCACCGAGAAATCGCTGTTGGCGATCGCCAGGGCGGTGGCCGTTAACGCCGAACTGCTGGTGTTGGATGAACCCACCGCCTCGCTGCCCGCCAACGATGTGCGTCATCTGTTTGCCGTCATTAACCGGCTGCGCGACAAAAAGGTCGGCATGATTTACGTCACCCACCGGCTGGATGAAGTGATCGAGATTGCCGACCGGGTATGCGTCATGCGCGACGGCCGCTATGTGGCGGGCGGCAATACCGCCGACTATTCGCTGCGCGATCTGGTGCAGATGATCGTCGGTGAAGCAATAGCGGGCGATCAGCGCGAACCCCTGCCGGAAAACCAGCCGCCGGTGCTGCAGCTCAATAATGTGGTGGTGGGCGATATCGGCCCGGTCAGCTTTAGCCTGCAGCCCGGTGAAATGCTGGCGTTGGCTGGCCTGCGCGGCGCCGGGCAGGAGGAGATCGGCCGCTTGCTGTTCGGCCTGCGTCACGCCGATGAAGGCAAAATCCGCTTTCGTGACCAACCCTATAGCGCCGATAGCCCGCAACATGCCATGGCCTGCGGCGTCTCGCTGGTGGCGGGCGACCGCACCGGTGAAAGCCTGGTGATGTCGATGAGCGTGCGTGAAAATCTGTTTATCAACCCCTGTGCCAGTGGCCACAAACTGCTGTCCCGCTACAGCCGCCGGGCTGAAATTGGTGCCAGTTGGTGGAAGGTACAGTTGTTCGACGTACGGCCCAAAGACGTCAATATCGATATCAGCGCCCTGTCCGGCGGTAATCAGCAAAAGGTGGTGATGGCGCGCTGGATGCACCTGGGCGCCCCGCTGCTGATTTTGGAAGATCCCACCGCCGGCGTAGACGTAGGAGCACGGGCGGAAATCTACCATCTGTTGAATAAATCCCTGGCGGAGGGCGTGGCAGTATTGGTGATCTCCAATGACTTTGAAGAGATCGCCCATATCTGCAACCGCGCTCTGGTATTCAACCGGGGAAAAGTGGTCGGCGAGCTGAAAAACCAGCAGGTGTCATTCGCCAATTTATTGGAACTGGCCTCCGCCAGCTCCGGGGAAACCCTCACGGCAACGTTAGAATCTGAGGTAGGCCATGTCTAAAACATCTGTTAAATCAACGGCACTGGAGCAAAGAGTCAGCCTGTCGCAGGACGGCGCCGGCCCCTGGCTGATGCAGGTTCTCACCCGCTACGGCCTGCTGCTGCTGTGCGTTGCGCTGGTGGTACTGTTTTCGCTGATCGCACCGTCCTTCGCGTCCATGCTGACGCTGCAGGCGATCCTTTCCAGCAAAGCCAAGATTGCGCTGCTGGCGCTGGCGGCGACCATCCCGATGATCGTCGGCAAAATTGACCTTAACGTCGGTTTCGGCATCGTGCTGTGGCATATCCTGGCCATCACCCTGCAGGTGGAATATGGCTTTTCGTGGCAGATGGCGGTGCTGGCGGTACTGGCCCTTTCCGCGCTGTACGGCCTGTTGAACGGCATTCTGGTGGCACTGGCGGACATCGACAGCTTCGTCGCCACGCTCGGATCCGGCACCGTGTTGTATGCCATTGCGCTGTGGCACTCCGGCGGGCGGCAGATCGTCGGCGATCTGCCGGACGCTTTCATCGCCCTGCACCATACCGAGATCGGCGGGATCCCGATCGTCGCATTCTATGTGCTGATCGTTGCCGTGGTGCTGTGGTTAATCACCGAACATACCCCGCTTGGCCGCTGCATGTACGCCGTGGGCGGCAATCCGGCGGCGGCGCGGCTGAACGGCATCTCGGTCAATCGCTTCACCATTGGTGCCTTTATCGCCTCCAGCGTGCTGACCGGTTTCAGTGGCGTACTGATCGCCGCCGAACAGGGCGTGGGTCAGGCCAGCGTCGGCATGGACTACCTGCTGCCGGCCCTGGTCGGCGCCTTCCTCGGCAGTACCACCATTCGTCCGGGCCGGGTTAACGTCTGGGGCACCGTGGTTGGCATTGCCATTTTGGCTATCGGCATCGCCGGTATCCAACAGTTCGGCGGTGAATTCTGGGTCGAGCCGCTGTTCAATGGCGCGACGCTGTTGCTGTCGATCACCCTTGCCGGCTATGCCCAACGCCGCCGGTTACTCAATCAAAAAGCGGTACAACGCAGCCCAGCCGCTACGGCTGATAAAAATAACCAAAAAGCGATCAATCCTTAACCAGGAGTGCACCGAATGAAACGTCTTTGGATATTACCGACTACCCTGCTGCTGGCCAGCGCGGCTTCTCCCACCTGGGCCGATGCTTATCTGGATCAGGCCACGGCCGCGGTCGCCAAGGCGACTGCCAGCGTGACTCAGTGGGACGGACCGACCAGCGGGCCGCAGCTGCAAGCCAACAAGAAAATCATCTTTATCGCTTCGGACATGAAAAACGGCGGTGTACAAGGGGTGCAGGAAGGGCTGAGCGAAGCGGCGAAAGCCGCGGGCTGGAAACTGGAAACCCTCGACGGCGGCGGCTCGGTGAAAGATCAGCTGGCCTCGCTCAATCAGGCCATTGCCCAAAAGCCGGACGGCATAGTGATCGGCGGCTGGAACCCTAACGTCGCCAAGATCCCGCTGAAAAAAGCCATTCAGCAGGGCATAGTGCTGACGGCCTGGCACGCGGTGCCGGAGCCGGGGCCCATCGCCAAGTACAACGTGTTTTATAACGTCACCTCAGACTCCAACGAAGTGGCGCGCATTGCCGCCCAATATGCCGTGGTGCAGTCCGGCGGCAAAGCCAGCGTGCTGATCTTCACCGATTCGCTGTACCAAATCGCGCTGGACAAGGCCAACGTGATGAAAGAGGAGATCGGTAAATGCAGCGGTTGCAAGGTGGTTGAGTTTATCGATACCCCGCTGGCGGACACCGCCAACCGCATGCCCGCCATGACCTTCAGCCTGCTGCAGAAATACGGCGATCAGTTCCAATACGCGCTGGCGATTAACGATTTGTATTTTGACTTTATGGCTCCGGCACTGAAAACCGCCGGTAAGGGCGGTACCCATGCCCCATACAGCATTTCCGCCGGCGACGGCTCGATTTCGGCCTATCAGCGCATTCGTTCCGGCGGCAGCCAGTCCGCCACGGTGCCGGAGCCGCTCAAGCTGCACGGCTGGCAACTGCTGGATGAGTTCAACCGCGCCTTCGCCAAACAGCCACCTTCCGGCTACGTGACCCCGGCGCACCTGGTGACCCGCGACAACATCACCGCCGACGGCGGCGCCAGTAACCTGTATGACCCGCAAAATGATTATCAGGGCCATTACAAAGCCATTTGGGGCGTGAAGTAAGCGGAGGTCAGCATGAACCAACTGATGGCGGGCCCACCGCTCGAACGCCTGTGCTCACCGGCCATTTGGGCCGAGGGGCCGGTGTGGCTGCCCGCACAAAACGCGGTGGTGTTCAGCGATGTGAAAGGCAATCGCATGTTCCGCTGGTCGCGACAGGGGGAACTGAGCCTGTGGCGCTCCCCGTCGCATTATGCCAACGGCAACGCACGGGATGCCGAAGGCCGCGTGGTCAGCTGCGAGCACGGACGACGCGGCATCAGCCGAACCGAAAACAACGGTGAGGTGCAAATGCTGGTCGATCGCGTTGACGGCAAGCGTTTCAACTCACCCAACGATCTGGCGGTGCGTTCCGACGGCACCCTTTGGTTTACCGATCCGCCCTACGGCATTATCGGTGACGAAGAAGGTTACAAGTCGGAAAGCCAGATCGTTGGCTGTTACCTTTACTGCTTCGATCCGCGTGACGGTTCGCTGAACATCGCGGCCAGCGATCTCCAGCGCCCTAACGGCCTGGCGTTCTCGCCGGATGAGTCTCTGTTGTACGTGGCGGATATGTCGATCGTCGATTTCCCGACCCTGGGCCGCAGAGAGCTGCGGGTGTATCAGGTTAACGGACGTGAATTGAACGCCGGACGCCGTTTCGCCACCGTGGCACCCGGCTTCCCGGACGGCTTTTGTGTCGATGAATTCGGTAACATTTTTTGCAGCTGTGCCGACGGCGTATTGATCTTCGACAGTCAGGGAAAGCGGCTCGGTAAGATCGAAGTGCCGGAGCGGGTTTCCAACTGCACGTTTGGTGGACCAGACGGCAATGAGTTGTACATCACCGCCACCACTTCGCTGTACCGCAAAATACTGAATACGCGAGGGTAATTAGTCATAAAGGCCAAAGCAGAGCGGGCAGTTACCGCTCTGCTTTGCCACGCCTAAAACACCGCAACGGCCAAAAACGTGCCTGCGATCACAAAACCACCAAGTTAATTTAACCACTTGTTTTATATGAATAACTTTCTCTTCCCTCGCTTTGACTTCATCTGGCCGCAGGTATAGCATTTATTTGAAATGCAATTTCGCATATTGAAATTCAAAGAACATAAAACAAACAAAATGCCGTAGCGGAGAACCAGCATGAGAGTGAGTTACACCGATCTGAAACAGGAATTCAAACGCGTGCTGCTGTCGCGGGGCGTGGCGGAAGCCACCGCCGATGACTGTGCGGGCATGTTCGCTGACACCTCTGCCAACGGCGTTTACTCCCACGGCGTTAACCGTTTCCCACGCTTTATTCAGCAGTTGGACGCCGGCGATATCGTGCCGGACGCCGAACCCAGCAAGCTGTTGTCACTCGGAGCCATTGAACAATGGGACGCGCATCAGGGTATCGGCAATCTCACGGCGCGGCAGATGATGGATCGCGCCATGCAGTTGGCTGATAACCACGGTATAGGGCTGGTGGCCCTGCGCAATGCCAACCACTGGATGCGCGGCGGTGGTTTCGGTTGGCAGGCGGCGGAGAAAGGCTATATCGGCATTTGCTGGACCAACTCGATCGCCGTTATGCCCCCCTGGGGCGCCAAGGAGTGCCGGATCGGCACCAACCCGCTGATCGTCGCGGTGCCGGGCAACCCCATCACCATGGTGGATATGTCGATGTCGATGTTCTCCTATGGCGCTTTGGAGCTGAATCGGCTGGCGGGTAAAACCTTGCCGGTGGACGGCGGTTTCGACAACGACGGCCAATTGACGCGCGATCCGGCCACCATTGAAGAAAACCGTCGCATTTTGCCGATGGGTTACTGGAAAGGATCCGCGCTGTCGATCGTGCTGGATATGATCGCCACCCTGTTGTCCGGCGGATCCTCAGTGGCGGAAGTGACCGAAGACAACCGCGAAGAATATGGCGTGTCGCAGGTGTTCATCGCCATTGAGATCGAACGCTTGATCGACGGTGCCACCCGCGATGCCAAACTGCAGCGCATCATGGACTACATCACCAGCGCAGAACGCGATAACCCGGAGATAGCCATTCGCCTGCCGGGCCATAAATTCCCACGTATCCACGCTGAAAACATGCGTGACGGCATTCCCGTCGATGAGCGCGTCTGGGCGCGCATTCAGGCGCTTTAACAGGAGAGTCACCATGATATTCGGCCATATTGCCCATACTTCGCCGGAGCAGTACCCGGCGCCGGTGGCCAAAGCCATCGCCTATCTGCAAAGCACCGATTTCAGCGCCCTGCCCGCCGGTCGGTATCAGGATCCTGCCACCGGCTACGTGGTACAGGTGCTGGATCTGCAGACCCACCAGCCGAGCGATCTGCGGCCCGAGGTGCACCGGGAAAACATCGACGTGCAATTTCTGGTCAGCGGCACCGAATTGATCGGCGTGGCGGCGGATCTCGGTAATAACTCGATCCACCAGGATTTGCTGGCGCAGCGCGACATTATTTTTTATCAGGACGTCGCTGATGAATCCTGGTTAACCCTGCGTCCGGGAAATTTTGCGGTATTTTTCCCGCAGGATGTGCATCGCCCGGCCTGTATTAACCAACAGCCCGGCGATATTCGCAAAGTGGTGGTGAAAATACCGCTGGCATTATTTAGCGCTTAATTAGCCGCAAACGAAAACCTGCAAAAAACACCGGTCCTCAGGCCGGTGCGGGCGCCCTTGTGCCCAACGCAAACAAAACAATAAAGCCCGACCCTACAAAATAGCGAAAGGTGTATAGATGAATACAGCCTCTGTTTCCGTTAGCCGCAGCCAGGTCATTCCCAAATTACGCTGGTTGAGAATAGTGCCGCCTATTCTTATTACCTGCATCATCTCCTACATGGACCGGGTGAATATTGCCTTCGCCATGCCCGGCGGCATGGACGATGAGCTAGGCATCACCGCCTCCATGGCCGGCCTGGCCGGCGGCATCTTCTTTATCGGTTATCTGTTTCTGCAGGTGCCGGGTGGCAAGCTGGCGGTGTATGGCAACGGCAAGAAATTCATCGGCTGGTCGCTGCTGGCCTGGGCGGTGATCTCGGTGCTGACCGGGCTGGTCAGCAATCAATATCAGCTGTTGTTCCTGCGTTTCGCGCTGGGCGTTTCCGAGGGCGGCATGCTGCCGGTGGTGTTGACCATGATCAGCAACTGGTTCCCGGACAAGGAACGCGGCCGCGCCAACGCCATTGTGATTATGTTCGTGCCCATTGCCGGTATTCTCACCGCGCCACTGTCCGGCTGGATCATCACCGCCTGGGACTGGCGCATGCTGTTCCTGGTGGAAGGCGCGCTGTCGCTGGTGGTGATGGTGCTGTGGTATTTCACCATCAGCAACCGCCCGCAGGAAGCCAAGTGGATTTCGCAGGCTGAAAAAGACTACCTGATCAAAACGTTGCATGACGAACAGCTGCTGATCAAAGGCAAAACGGTGCGTAACGCCTCGCTGCGCCGGGTGCTGGGCGACAAGATCATGTGGCAGTTGATCATGGTGAACTTCTTCTATCAAACCGGGATCTACGGCTACACCCTGTGGCTGCCGACCATCCTCAAGGGGCTGACCAACGGCAACATGGAGCAGGTCGGCATGCTGGCCATCCTGCCCTATATCGGCGCCATCTTCGGCATGCTGATCATCTCCACCCTGTCCGATCGTACCGGCAAACGCAAAGTATTCGTCGCATTGCCGCTGGCCTGCTTCGCCATCTGTATGGCGCTGTCAGTGCTGTTAAAAGATCACATCTGGTGGTCTTACGCAGCGCTGGTTGGCTGCGGCGTCTTTATCCAGGCCGCCGCCGGGGTGTTTTGGACCATTCCTCCCAAACTGTTTAACGCCGAA
The DNA here is from genome assembly GCF_014164835.1 of Serratia sp. OS31. Lineage (NCBI taxonomy): Bacteria > Pseudomonadati > Pseudomonadota > Gammaproteobacteria > Enterobacterales > Yersiniaceae > Serratia > Serratia sp. OS31. The sequence goes on from NZ_JACJFQ010000012.1 coordinate 133,769, forward strand.
GTGGCCGGCGGGGCACGCGGCGTGATCAACGCACTGGGCAACCTAGGCGGCTTCTGCGGCCCGTACATGGTCGGCGTCTTGATCAGCTTGTTCAGCAAGGATGTCGGCGTATATAGCCTGGCGGTATCGCTGGCCATCGCTTCGGTACTGGCGCTGATGTTGCCGAATAAATGCGACCAAAAAGCGGGGGCCGAATAATGGAATATTGGTTGGGGTTGGACTGTGGCGGCACCTTTATCAAGGCCGGACTGTATGACCGTCAGGGCACCGAGCGGGATATTGCCCGTCGTAATCTGGAGATTATCGCAGCGCAACCCGGCTGGGCGGAGCGAGATATGCCCGCGCTGTGGCGCACTGCCGCCGAGGTGATCCGGGAAGTGCTGGTCCGCAATAACATCGCCGCCGGCGATATTCAGGCAATCGGCATCTCGGCGCAGGGCAAGGGCGCGTTTTTATTGGACAAACGAGGCCTGCCGCTGGGCAACGCCATGCTGTCTTCCGATCAGCGCGCATTGACACTGGTGCAGGAGTGGCAAAAACAGGGCGTGCCGCGGGCGCTCTACCCGCAGACCCGACAAACGCTGTGGACCGGTCACCCGGTGTCGCTGCTGCGCTGGGTCAGGCAACACCAGCCGGAGCGCTATCGCCAAATTGGCAGCGTGTTGATGGCGCACGATTATCTGCGTCACTGCCTGACCGGCAAGCTGGCCTGCGAAGAAACCAATATCTCCGAATCCAACCTTTATCAGATGGCCGACGGCCGCTATGACCCGGCACTGGCGCAGTTGCTGGGTATTGGCGACATCATGCCCGCGCTGCCACCGATCGTCGGTTCCGCCGAAATCGCCGGCCGCGTCAACGCTGCCGCGGCCGCGGCGACCGGGCTGCTGTCGGGAACGCCGGTGGTTGGCGGGCTGTTCGACGTGGTATCCACCGCGCTGTGCGCCGGGCTGCGGGACGAAAGCCGACTCAATGCGGTGATGGGCACCTGGTCGGTCACCAGCGGCATCACCGACAGCATCGCCGACGGGTTCGATCACCCCTTTGTGTATGGCCGCCACGCCGAGGCAGGCAAATACATCGTGCACGAAGCCAGCCCCACTTCCGCCGCCAACCTGGAGTGGTTCTGCCGGCAATGGGGCCTGCAAGACTATGCCCAACTTAATGACTGGGTAGCGGCGTTGCCAAAAGCCGACAGCAGCCTGCTGTTCGCACCCTTCCTGTATGGCTCCAACGCCGGGCTCGGCCTAAGCGCCAGCTTCCACGGCCTGCAGGCCTTCCACCAGCGCGAGCACCTGGTGCAGGCGATTTACGAGGGGGTGGTGTTCTGCCATATGACCCATCTCAACCGCATGCGGCAACGTTTCCCTGCGGCCACCGCGCTGCGCGTCACCGGTGGCCCTGCCAAGTCAGTGCCCTGGATGCAGATGTTTGCCGACGTCAGCGGCCTGCCGGTCGAACTGCCACAGGTGGAAGAAACCGGCTGCCTGGGCGCCGCGATGGCGGCCATGGTCGGCAGCGGCGCATTCAGCGACTTCACCGCCGCCCAGCGCGAGCTGGCACCCCGAATTGAACGGGTGCTGCCGGATGCCTCGGCAAGCGCGGCCTACGGCAAAAAATATCAACGCTATCAGGCGCTGGTTGCGGCACTGCAAACGCTGCAATCCGCGCAGTAAGGAGGCCTTATGAGCAATAAACCGCGCCTGCAGCTGGCGCTCGATCACACCCGGTTAGATGCCGCTCTGCAGACGGCGGAACGCCTGCAGCCCCACGTCGACATTATCGAGGCCGGCACCATCTTATGCATCAGCGCCGGTATTCAGGCGGTGAGCGCACTGCGCGAGCGCTGTCCGCAACATACGCTGGTGGCCGACCTGAAAGTGGCCGATGCCGGTGGCACGCTGGCGCAGCAGGCCTTCGGCCACGGTGCCAACTGGATGACCGTCATCTGTGCCGCCCCGCTGGCCACCATGGCCAGTGCGCTGGAAGTGGCGCAACGGCACCAGGGCGAGATCCAGATTGAGCTGTTCGGCCGCTGGACGTTGGAGGATGCCCAACAATGGCGCGACCTCGGTATCCGCCAGGCGATATACCACCGTGGCCGCGACGCGCAGGCCAGCGGGCAAACCTGGAGCCATCAAGATTTGGATCTGATGAAGGCATTGTCGGATCTGGGCATTGAATTGTCGGTGACCGGCGGTATCACGCCGACCGATTTACCGCTGTTTAAAGACATCGCCGTGACCGCTTTTATCGTCGGCAGAGCGCTGGCGGAGGCTGCCGATCCGCTGGCCGCTGCCGGTCAGTTCCGCTCGGCCATTGATGACATCTGGAGAAGTTGATATGCGTCAGCACCCCTTGGGAATTTATGAAAAAGCCTTGCCGAAGCACCTGACCTGGCCCGAGCGGCTGGCGCTGGCCAAGGCCTGCGGTTTTGATTTTGTCGAAATGTCGGTGGATGAAAGCGACGAGCGGCTGGCACGCCTGAGCTGGAGCAAGGAGCAGCGGTTGTCGTTGGTCAGCGCCATGCTGGAAACCGGCATCAGCATCCCGTCGATGTGCCTGTCCGGTCATCGCCGCTTTCCCTTCGGCAGCCATGACGATGCGCTGCGTCAGCGCGCCTTCGAGATGATGGAACAGGCGATTCAACTGGCGAAGGACGTCGGCATCCGCACCATTCAGCTCGCCGGTTATGACGTCTATTACGAGCCGCAGGACGAAAGCACCCTCGCCCGCTTCACCGAAGGGATGCAGTGGGCTGTCGAGCGCGCCGCCGCGGCCCAGGTGATGCTGGCGGTAGAGATCATGGACACCGCCTTTATGAACTCCATCAGCAAATGGAAGGCTTGGGACGCCTGCCTGGCCTCCCCCTGGTTCACGGTCTATCCGGACGTCGGCAATCTGAGCGCCTGGGGCAATGACGTGGCGCAGGAGTTGGCGCTGGGCATTGACCGCATCGCGGCCATCCATTTGAAAGACACTTATCCGGTTACTGATAGCTCGCCGGGACAGTTTCGCGACGTGCCGTTTGGCGAGGGCTGCGTCGACTTCGTCGCCGTATTCCGCACCCTGAAACAGCTTAACTACCGCGGTGCTTTCCTGATTGAAATGTGGACCGAAAAAGCCGAAGAGCCGGTGGCCGAGATCGTGCAGGCGCGCCGCTGGATCGAACAGAAAATGCAACAAGGGGGTATGACATGCTAACGCTGCCGCAGCTTAAACAACAGGTGCTGGAAGCCAACCTGGACCTGCCGCGCCATAACCTGGTGACCTTCACCTGGGGTAACGTCAGCGCCGTGGATCGCGAACGCGGGCTGGTGGTGATCAAGCCTTCCGGCGTGGAATATGAACACATGACCGTCGAGGACATGGTGGTGGTTGATCTCGCCAAGGGGCATACCGTCGAGGGCACCAAAAAGCCCTCCTCCGATACCGCCACTCACCTGGCGCTGTACCGTGAATTCGCCGACATTGGCGGTATCGTTCACACCCATTCGCGCCACGCTACCATCTGGGCGCAGGCAGGATTGGATATTCCTGCCTGGGGCACCACTCATGCCGATTACTTCTACGGAGCCATTCCCTGCACCCGCCTAATGACCGAAGACGAAATTGAGCATGAATACGAGCTGGAAACCGGCAAGGTCATTATCGATACCTTCCGCCATCGCGGCATCAACCCGAACGCCATTCCGGCAGTGTTGGTCAATTCGCACGGGCCGTTCGCCTGGGGCAAGGACGCGCACAGCGCAGTGCATAACGCTGTGGTGCTGGAAGAAATTGCCTATATGGGGATTTTTTCACGTCAGCTGACACCGGGCATTCACAGCATGCAACCGGCGCTGCTGGATAAACATTACCTGCGCAAACACGGCAAAAATGCCTACTACGGGCAATAAGTCGGCAACGCCTTTCAGTCATCCTTTTGGCAGCCAGACGCCGTTCGGCGTCTGGTGAAAGCCCCTTTGCCGGGTTAGCCATTGATCATCCTTTGACAATGCGCCGGGCGGCGACAACTGACTGGCGGCCAAAAATTCGTTATTATCCGCTCCCACTTTCCCGCCAGGCAGCCTGATGTCTAAGATTATCGATACCTTTATTGCCCCGCCGTGCCATGACCAGATAGAGACGCTGTATCAGGACGAGAGTCTGGTGCTTATCAATAAACCCGCCGGGCTGCTAAGCCTCTCGGGGAAAAATCCGCAAAATCTCGATTCGGTGCATCATCGGCTGGTGCAGCTATTTCCCGGCTGTACGCTGGTCCACCGCCTTGATTTCGGCACTTCCGGGCTGATGGTGATAGCGCGTAATAAAGCGATCAATGCCGCCCTTTGCCAACAGTTCAGTCAGCGTACCGTCACCAAAGTGTACAGCGCATTGCTCTGCGGGCACCTGAACGACGACGAAGGGGTGATAGATGCCGCGATCGCCAAAGACCCGGCGCTGTTCCCGCTGATGTCGATTTGCTCAATCCACGGCAAGCCCGCTCGCTCACGCTATCGGGTTGTTGAACGCACTTATCGCGAGTTGAAAAACGGGACGTTACTGCCGTTGACGCGGGTTCAGTTAATGCCGGAAACCGGGCGAACCCATCAACTGCGTATCCACTGCCGGCAGTTGGGCCATCCTATTTTGGGCTGTGATCTGTATGGCGGCCGTCTGCTGCCAGGCACCGAAGGGACGCCGCGATTGATGCTGCACGCCAGCGAACTGCATTTCGTTCATCCTGTCAGCGAAGAAAAGATCAAAGCCCATAATGCCAGCCCGTTCTGAAGCGAGAGAATTTAAGCCGTTTTGTCTGAAACAGAACGGCTCATCTCAGCGCATCGCTGCAAGCCCCCGGCTCTGGTGTATACTCAGACCTTCTGCACCCTGCCAGCCACAGCGGCTTTGGTTCAGGCCCGTTTCAGCAAGAGCCTGACGCCTGCACAGCCCTCCAGCCAGCTCCACACAAGCCTAATTAAAGTGGAACCCCCATGAGCCAAAACACCGCTCGTATCAGCGAGATCATCGACAACGCGAAAATCTCGCCCTATCAGATCCTGATCCTTACCCTGTGTTTCCTGATTGTCCTGCTGGACGGTTTTGACACCGCAATCATCGGCTATATTGCCCCGGCGTTACGCGAGGAGTGGCAGCTGCTGCCTGCGCAGTTATCGCCGGCGTTTGGCGCGGGATTGTTCGGGCTGCTGCTCGGCAGTCTGATCTTCGGCCCGGTTGCCGATGCCATAGGGCGCAAGCGCGTGCTGCTCGCCTCCATACTGATCTTTGGCGGAGGCACTCTGGCCTCGGCCTACACCAGCTCAATCGAGTCGTTGACCCTGCTGCGCTTAATCACCGGTATCGGTTTGGGGGGGGCGATGCCCACCTGTATCACCCTGAGCTCGGAATACTCGCCCGCGCGTCGGCGGATGATCATGGTCACCCTCAGCTGGAGCGGTTTCACCTCCGGTCTGGCGCTGGGCGGCATGCTTGCCGGGCAGATTATTCCGGCCTTCGGCTGGCGTGGCCTGCTGTTGCTCGGCGGCATCGCGCCATTATTGCTGTTGCCGTTACTGGCCTGGCAAATGCCCGAGTCAGCGCGCTTTATGACTGCCAGCCCGAAACATGCCGATAGCCTGCGCCAGGTGGTTGAGCGCATCACCGGCAAAAATTGGGCGGGCGTAACCATTATCGATGATGAACGCCCCGCGCTGACGCGATCGCCAATCTCGCACCTGTTCATCGAAGGTCGCGCAGTACGCACCTTGCTGCTGTGGGTGGCATTCTTCTGCTCGTTGTTTGTGTTTTATCTGCTCACCAGTTGGCTGCCGAGCATCCTCAAGGATACCGGTTACGATATCGTCCACGCATCGCGCATCGGTGCGATGGTGCCGCTGGGCGGAACCCTCGGTGCCATCCTTATGGCGCTGCTGATGGACCGCGTCGGTCCCTACCGGGTGTTGGCCCTGTCGTACCTGGGGGCCGCGCTGGTGATTGGCGCTACCGGTTATCTGATGGGGGACGCCTATACGCTGGCGGTCACCGTCTTTCTCATCGGTTTCGGCGTGGCCGGGGCGCAGAACGGCCTGAATCTGGTCTCCGCTACCCTTTACCCCACCGCCGCTCGCGTCACCGGCGTCAGTTGGGCGATGGCGAGCGGTCGCTTCGGCTCGATCGTCGGTTCAATGCTTGGTGCCTGGATGATCGTCGCGGCAGGAACGTCGGAGATGTTCTTCATCTGGCTGGCACTGCCGGTACTGGTGGGCTCTGCGGCTATTTTCCTGCTCTACCGGCTCAGCGTGAACCGCCGCGCCCCTGCACCAGACTCCGCGTTATCAAACTGAAAAAACGAAAAAGCCGGGGCGACATCCGCAGGATGGAGCCCCGGCTGGCAATAAAAAAAGGGGCCTGGGCCCCTTTTCTCTTCTTCTGCTTTATTCCGCTTTCGCGGTAGCCGCTTCTTCAGTGCGGTACAGATGAACATCCATCTGCGGGAACGGAATGCCAATATTGTTGGCATCCAGCGCGCGCTTGAAGTTCTCCATCAGATCGAAGTATACGTTCCAGTATTCCGCGTTAGTGGTCCAGGAACGGGTGACAAAGTTCAGTGAAGATGGCGCCATCTCGTTCAAGCGTACGGTTACGCCTTTGGCGTGCATGATGCGCTTGTCGGCAGCGATCACATCACCCAACACTTTTTTCACCACGTCGATATCGGCGTTATAAGCCACGCCAACCACGATGTCTACGCGGCGGTTTGGCTCGCGAGAATAGTTGATGATGTTGCCGGCGATGATTTTGCCGTTCGGCACCACGATGGTTTTGTTGTCTGCGGTACGCAGCGTGGTGGAGAAAATCTGAACCTGGTCAACGGTACCGGCCACGCCGCCCAGATCGACATATTCACCGGCACGCAGCGGACGGAAAGCCACTAACAGCACCCCGGCAGCGAAGTTGGACAGCGAGCCCTGCAGCGCCAGGCCAACGGCCAAACCTGCGGCACCCAATACGGCGATCACCGACGTGGTCTGCACGCCAACGCGCCCCAGCACTGCGATAAAGGTGAAGGCCAGAATACCGTAACGCGCCATGGCAGACAGGAAGTCGGCAACCGTGGCGTCGATACCGCGCAGTTTCATCACCCGGTTTAACGCATTGCTGACTACGCGGGCAATGATCGAACCAATGATGAAAATAACGATAGCCGCGACGATGTTCACCGCGTACTGAATCAATAAGTCCTGGTTCTTCACCAGCCAGTTACCGGCACCATTAATGCCGTCTACTACATTCAGATCTTTCATTCGTGTCGTCCTAACTTGTCCCTAAGGGGATAAACTCGCAAAAAAACTGACATCAGCCGTCAGTCGGAAACCACCGCCTTAGGTTAACCAACATTTCCACCGCATGCCAACCGTAAGCGTCAAAAATAGCCAAACTGCCGCCACGCTTCTTCTATGCTGAACACAGCGCTATCGCCTTTATAACGATAAGGAACTTTATCGGTTATGCACATTCCATCGTCAATCAAACACTACTGGCAGGTTCGGCCAAGGCTGCTGCTGTCCGTCGGCGCGGGCATCTTGTGCTACCTGCTGCTGCCCGCCACGCTTTCTGAGCTGCAGCGGCTGATGCTTGGCTGGAATGTTTTGGCCTGGTGCTACCTGCTGTTTCTCTGGCGACTGATGCTGATCAGCACGCCAAAGCACATCCGCCAACTGGCGCGTGCACAGGATGAGAGCGCCAGTATGGTGCTGGCTCTGGTCAGCATCGGTTGTCTGCTGAGCATTTTGTCCATTCTGTTTGAGCTGAGCACCGCCAAACAGGTCAGCGACTCGCTGAAGACGCTGCATCTGGCGCTGACGGGCGCGACGCTGGTGGTGTCCTGGTTACTGCTGCCCACGGCATTTACCATGCACTATGCTCATCAGTTTTATCGTCAGGGTGCACAGCAGGATCCGCTGCCCCTGCTGTTTCCCGGCGAGCTCAAAGAGCCGACCTATTGGGACTTTGCCTATTTCTCGTTCACCATCGCGGTGGCCTCGCAAACCGCAGACGTGGCCGTCGGTGCGGCCGAAGTGCGCAAAGTCGCTCTGCTGCAATCGGTGATTTCCTTTGTTTTCAATCTGGTGATCCTGGGGCTGTCAATCAACGTCGGTGCCAGCCTGTTGGGCTAACAACGAAAAAGGCTCCCCGAAGGGTAATGCCGGTCACTTAAGGTGACCGGCATTGTTTTTTATAGGATATTTTCGTTTCAATGATTTCAGTTCCCGGGGATACCTGCGCTCCCTTCGACCTGGTAGCACCAAAC
>NZ_JACJFQ010000013.1:0-136986 GCF_014164835.1 Serratia sp. OS31
TTTTCTACGTCTCGTGGGCGCTGCGATGTGTATAAGAGAGAGTTTTTAATTTATCTAAAGAAATACCATTTTCATCAAAGGATCTCCAACCAGATATTTTTATTCTTCTCATTTTCATTTACTTTTCTCTCCTTTCCCAACCTCTGATAATTGCTTCTACAGAATAACCATCTGGTTGTCCTGTCGTCCATGAGTGATGGTATCTGACATCGTTACTCTTAGGCATTGGTGCTGGGCTCCTGAACATAACTTTTCGAGGTAACTTAATACCATCCCCTGATACTAATGCCTCACCATCTCTTAAGCTTGGTAGCACATCAGCCTGCCCTCCCAATGTATCAGGAAGTAATCTTCTAACCTTATTCTGATCTATATCGTTAGTTAGCCGTAAAGTTATAAAAGTCCCACACTGTGAAAGTACTGTAGTAGATATATTTGAAGGTCTCTGGGTGACAACTATTAAGCTAATCCCGTACTTTCTACCTTCTTTAGCCACTCGTTCAACTCGTCGCTTACATAGCGAGAATCTTGCACTTTCCTCTTCAGGAATATAATTATGCGCCTCTTCAAGAACAAGTGCGAGGGGGAGATTTTCTGGATCCAAATCCCAATACTTATAATCAAAGCACAACCTAGTTAATATACCTATACATATATTTCTCACCTCAGAAGGTAATCCACTCAAATCTAAAATATTAAGATATTTACTTATTCCATTCAAGCCTAGTACTTTATTAAAATAGTTACTTAAATTGGTTTTATTTGAAATATCACAATGAAGGAAAGAATATCTGCTGTCATCAATAATATTCTCAAATTTCAATATTAGCTTCTCCCACGGTTCTGCCTTTGCAGCAGAGCTAGCTTTATCTCTCTTTTCTTTAAACTCTTTAATCAGATCGTTAATATCAAAGAATATTGGAGTATCTACCGATACTCTCTCAGATTCTGTTGATATTTCCGAATACTCTCTCTGTTTTAGAGTTGTTATTATACTTTTAACCTCTGCAAATTGTGTGGTACCAGCTCCTGGATAATATATATCTAAAAACTCTTCTATATCCAAGAACCAATACGGCAATGAGAATTCACTCCAAGCTGTGCACTGTGTTTTTTCTTTATAACCTTCGTTCGGTACATCTCCATATCCAAATGCAGATGGGTATTCATTATGTATATCAAAGAAGATAATTCTAGGGTGCTTATAGCTGTTTAATATAGATTGCATTATACTAGCAACAGTACAACTCTTTCCACTACCGGTTGTTCCTAAGATTGCAACATGCCTGCCGAGTAATTTATCTATATCCAAATAAACTTTATTTAAATCATTATCAGTCACAAGAAAATTTTTGTTTGTTACTTCTGAATCTATACCTAACAATTTATTTACTTGATCTGGCGTTAAAATATATGATTTACAGTTAATAGTCGGGAGTCTACTGGCTCCTCTCGTAAATTTATTGAAATCATCAACTGAACCGACAACGGAAAGTGTTACCTTATTTAGATCGCTTGATTGTATTTGTACCGAATCACCGTCCTTAATTTTTACTTCAACATCTTCAATCTGAATTTTTGAAACTATACATATAGTATCGCCATGCCTGCCTCCGCAATTAACATAACTACCGACTTCTAGTTGATAATTTTTATCTTCCAACTTTTTGTCTAAATCATCGGCTTTTAAAACAATATTTGAACCATCTACTTCTCTAACGCTACCAAACTGCAATTGTTCTAAACGTAATGTCATTAGTTATTCCTTATACTCATGAACTTATCCAAGTCATTATATTTATTACAGCAAAACGCACTTGCGCGCAATGCTATCCCCGCCTCGCCTGCCCGCTTATTGTGTCGCTTTTCATGCAGTTGCATTATGCCCCTTAAACCGCGCCAGCACTGGGACGGCGGGGAGGCCGTAAGGGCATTATAGGCATGCAAATTCATGCACCCTATGCATGCAAGCTCAAAAATGAGAGGCCCGCCAGAGAAAAACCCGCAGAAAACAAACACAGAAGGGAATAAAAAAACCGCCCCTCAAGAAAGGAGCGGATGCTATTAATCAATGTAGACAATTATTATTACCGTAACGGTTCAACGTTCGGTATTCCGGCGACGGTTCCGGAATAGTTTCCGGGGGTATAGGTTGCCGGATCACATGCTCAATACTTTCCCGCGTCTTAAAGGTGCTGGAGCAGTCGATATTTTGGCACTGGTAATAGGCCTCTTTGGTCTGTTCTGTCAGATAGCGACTGGTGCGGGTATGTGCGCCGCTGCGGCAGAAAGGACAACGCATCATCGTTTAGGCCTCCTCTGCTGCTTTAACTTTCTTACGTGCGGCGATTTCCTCAGCGAGTTTCGTGCGTGCTGCAGGGCTGTTAATCAGCGTTTGGTCAAGGCCACTGAAATCCGGGCCATACAACCCAATGGCGTCAAGAATAGGGTCATCCTTTGTGTTCAGGGGGTAGCTATCGGCGCGTGCAAGCAGCGCCTGCATGATTTCCTGCATCACGATACTGCGCGGATCCCGGGCGCACAGGTTATTGTTTTGGAACTGGTGTTCATCATGGCCGAGACGCGATTGGGCATGGATCCGCAATGCAACCGCGCGGATCAGCGACGATGCTTTCTCAAGCGCGATCTCCAGTGTCATTTCAGAGTAGGTACGTAAAATCGTGCGATGTTTCTGGTCATAGCTGCGGGCGGCGGAACAGGCTGAGAGCATTGCCTCTTCCTGTTCATCCGACAGCTCAGACAGCAGACCTTCATATTCATTCACCAGCTCGCGCTTGATGATGCGCTGGGTGTGCAGGTCTTGCATCTCCGGCGTCAGAGCCCCTTTTGCTTTGCGGAACCGCTTACGCCAGCCCTTGTCATCGAGAACGGCCTGCTCTGCTGTGGCACGTTTTTTATCGTGCGTGGACGCAATGGCCTGACGGATATCACTCAGCTCGGTTTTCTTTTGGTTATAACCAACACGAGCACTATCAAAGCCAGATTGTTGCTGCAAAAAACGGACAGACAGGGCGGCAAGCGGGGTCTTGGTGGTCATCGAAAAAACTCCAGTTCGTTATGTTGTGTGAACAGTGTCCGATAACCGGCACAACTGCTCAATCGAACACAGTTGTCACTCCGGCTACACAACTTGGAATTTTTTCAATGCGTTAGGTGACATTTTGCAGTAAAGGATTGCCCGCCAGAGAAAGGGTGTTTCGGTGAGTCGGCCGCTGCCTTTATCGATTTGAAGGGGTAACAGCGGTTACACAGGTTACAGCTATGATTAGAAAGGGAAAAATGTGTTACCCCGGCGATAATTGACGGGGTAACACCGGGTAACAGGGTGAAAAAAAGCCGACTTTGTTACCCCTGTTACCCCAATCAAAACAAAAGGGGTAACAGATTTTCTCCAGTGATTACAAAGCTGTAACCCCTGTTACCTCTGTTACCCTTTAAAAATAAGACTCGCGTAAAGACTTAGCCTAAGACGTCACTGGTAAATACATACAGTTTCTTGACGCCCATCTCTGGCGGGCGGGTGGCCGTTTGCATTTTGCCGTCTTTGGCCGGAACCAGAAAACCGGCCTCCGCGCACAACCTTGCGACCTTCCGCGCATCAAAGCCCTTGCAGATCTCCTTCCAGCCGGAAGGCATCACATAGAACGTTGTCATCGCCTCCACCTGCCGGGCATGGTTGCCTTTTTCCACCTTGCGCCAACCCACCATGTTACCGGGGCGGTTCATCTCGTTATGCCAGTCAGCGAAGCGGCTGAACTGCCCAGCTGTGAAGAAGGTGCGCACCTGCTCCAGCGCGGCAATATCTTCCTGATTGGCGCTGTGGCCACGGTCAGCCAGCCATGCCCGCATGCAGGTCTGGGTCGCCCGCAGCGCTTCCCCCTCCGGCCAGCCGGTGATGCCGAGTCGTGTCGCCAGCTCCCCGGCCATGGCAACCAGCGCAAAGCGGTTGATGGCTCGCCCGACCTGATTACCGGCATCCTCCGGCATCAGCAGTTGGGTGTACTCCTTCATCAGCACCTTGGCGTTGGCCGTCATGCCGTTAAGGTCTGCGGTGAGGGCTTTCAGCCAGGCGCGGAACGGCGTGCCGTACACCGTCGCGGTGGCAACTTCAAAATGTTCCGCCAGCGCCTTACCGCTGTCGAACCCGTGTAGAGTTTCAAACACGCCGTATTTACCGGAGTCGCTCGGTATCTGGAGCATCCGCACTTCCATCCCGGCAAATGTGCGTTCGCCGGCGCGGGCGGCGTGCTCGGTGAGCGACAGCTCCCCGGTCGAGAAGAACAACAGCCTCCACTGCTTGCGGGCGCGTAACTCGCCGTCGGTGCCTGCCCGCCCTTTGCCTTGGCCGTTCGCCAACATATAGGCGATGTTTCCGGCCTCACGGCCATCCACCTCCCGGATTTCATCAAGCATCATGGCTGCATCGTTACGGCGGCTGGCGGTGCCTTCCAGCGCATTACCGGTGGAGCGCCACGTGTGCCAGTAATCCGGGCCACCGCATACGGAGGTGGCCGCCTTCATGGTGGTGGTCTTGCCGTCGGTGGATTCGCCCTTGAGGTGATAACCGCCGCCGTCCATCCCCACCAGACGCAGCAGCGGCGCGGCAAATGCCAGACTGACCGCAAAGGCCACGCGGGAGTTGCCGACACAGTAGCGGCCAATCTGTTCCTGCCACTCCTCCAGCGTCCCGGCCACGCGAAAATCTTTGCCCTGCACACTGGCGGTTTGCAGTATCACCGCCTCCGCATCTTCGCCGATCACCTCATCCTGCAATACATAGACATCGCCGTGCCAGCCGGTCTTGTTCACGCAGGTGACTTTGCGCTCCGGCTTGCACAGGGAGATGTACTCCATCAGCCGGGCGCGGGCCTCGCCGGTGGTGCTGATGTACGACAGGCCGTTGACCAGCAAGATACGGCGCAGTTCTTCACCGCTGCCGCTCAACATCTCCATCGGCATCGCCCATTTGCGCGACTGGCCGTAGGTGTCCTCCCATTCCAGCAAACGGCCGAAGTTGCCGCCGTCGGCATCGCAGGTGATGGCTGTCACCCGCAACGGGTTACTGATTTTAATGTTGCGGATTTCGGTGTCGCCGTCCGACTTTTGCACCTGTTTGTCGAACCACAAATATTCCTGCGTCAGTCGGAACCCCTGCGGCAGTTTCACCGCCGACTTACCCAGTTGCACCAGTTCCTCGTTGAATGCCTCTTTGGCGCGTGCCGGGCCGTTCTCCTGCATAAAGTCATTCCAGTCCGCCTTATGGCGGGTTGGCGGCAGGGTGACGCAGCCGTTGACGGCCTTAGCGGCTTTCTCCGCCCAGACTTTGCCGGTGTTCTCTTTGCCGTCGTAGAAATCATTGTCTCCGGCGATGACGATTCGGGCTTGCGGCCAGCGGGCATGTACCGCCAGTGCCACGTTCGGCAGGTTGCTGGCCGAGATGGCAGCCACTACCCAGCCTGCGGCGAGCTGAGCGGCCGTCAGCGCGGTGGCGTAGCCTTCAGTGATAATGACCTGCGCCGGGGGGACTTCTGCGCCCGGCAGCTCACTGAGGGCGATAAATGCCCCCTTTTGTACCGTCCCCGGCAGCAAACGCTTATCGCCCAGCGGGGAAATAAGCTGTGCACCTGTCACTGCGCCGTGAATATCCGTCAACTCCAGCACCAGTGAACCGGGCGCGAAGTCCACACCGCCGCTTTTGCGGGCTGTGGTGGTCAACGGATGTGGCAGAGCCGGGAAGCCTTTGCCGTTCAGATACTCACTCTGCCCGACAGCGCAGAAGGCCAGCCATTGCGCCACCGTATCCGCCATTGCCGGTGCGGGGTTGGTGGCTTCTTTTCTGGCGGGCTTGGGTGGCTGTTGCTGTACCTGACTCAGTTGCAGCACGTCGGCCACCTCATTGACGGCCTGTCCGACGCTGATACCGTTAACCAGCGCCACCAAGTCCAGCCCGTCACCGTACGTGCAGTGCGTACAAATCCAGCGGCCATCGCCGTTCTTGTCATCCATGCGAAACGGCTTGGTGCCACCGCACTTCGGGCAGGCGCCGTGCTGACCGTGAGGCGGAACCGTCACGCCGAGCAGGGGAAAAAGGGCTTCCCAGCGGCCGCGGGCCGCCTGTTTGGTCTGTTCTAATTTAGTCATTGCGCCCCCTTAATGCAGCGTCGGTGCCGGATGGCTGGACGTGACCGCCACGCCGCACAGCTCCGCCATAATGTTGCAGCCCTGCGCCGTGAGCTGTGGTGCCGCCAGCAGGATATTCGGGGCCACCATCTCGCCCAGCAACGAACAGGCAATCTCCATGCCTTCGTCAATGCCGTGCATCTTCACGAACAGCGCTTCGATGTCGCTGGCAATCAGCTTCTGCAGGCTGTCCAGTGAGTGGGAAAGCGCCACGCCCTGCACGGCACAGGCGGCGAGATAGGCTTCGGCAACCGCACGGCGAAACAGCGCGGTGCGCACTTCCAGTGGAATGCAGGAGGCAGAACCGTTATCCAGCGTCATGCGACCACCTCCCCGTTAATCACGGCGCACTGCGCCTGAACGAAGGCCAAATCCTCCGACAGGTAAGCCACCATCGCGGCCATTTCCTGCGTGGTGATACTGGTCGGGAACTGCGTCGATGTGGTCTGACCGGCGAACAACATATCCAGCAGCGAACAGGCTTGCTTGGCGCGGTTTAATTTCTCAAAGGCGTCTTCGGTCATGCCGTAAGACAGGTACTGGCAGGATGGCGGCAACACAGTGCCCTGAGCTGATGATTGCCCATGTAATGAAGTCATGATTTTTGTCCGTCAGAATCGAAAATTAAGCGTGATGAACCGCGTTACAGGAAGCGGGAATAATGGGTATCGTCGTGCTCCGGCGCAGGACGTTCGGCCGTCCAATGGCGGCTACGCACCACTTTCACCGATGGATGCAGACGTAACGGCGGCTGACTGCCGGACGACCGGGAGCCAAGGGTACGCGGTGCATCGGCGATTTTGGTGTACACCTCAGCGAACCACGGCAGCGGCATAACGGTGACATTGCCGGATAACTCGTATTCAAAAATCACTTCATAGGCAAACTCAGGGTTGAGCTGTGAAATAGCCTCGCGGGCACGTTGCAGGTTCAGGATGCGTACCGTTCTGCCTTCCTGATGCTGATAGCGTTCGCCGTATTGCGGAAACTCACGCATGACAGCCTCCCTGCGGCAGGCGACCGGCAAACAGCAGCACATAATCCCCGGCTAACTGGCGGCGGGCGCTGCGTTCGTCACCGGCGGTAATGCGCAACATCACCGGGCGGATTTTGCGCTGGGTGCGGTTGATTGCGGCAAAGATGTAGGTACACTTTGATGTAGCCATGGCGTTGCTCTCAATTTACGTTGATGGTCAGGCCTCAACAGGTACTGGTAATACTCGTTGGGGCCGCTTGGAAATTAGGTTCAATTTCATGTAAGGTACGTACCTTATGTGGTGTATTACAAACAAAGGTACGTACAATGTCAAGAGTTAAAGACCGCACTCCCAAAACCGGCGGAAAATCACCTACTTTTCAAATCCGTATAAATCCGGAGCTACGCGAACAGTTGGATCAGGAAGCTGAAAAAGATCAAACCACCCTAGCTAACTGGTTCAAAGAACTTGCACGGAAAGAACTCAAAAGTAGAGGCATCGAACCAAAGGGATAACTTAGAGTTGGCGATATTTAGTGTATCGCCATAAAGCTTAATGTTTCCCCTGTCTGATCTTATTTGCTGCCAACCTTTGTTTATCGTATTCAGAAGAAGATTTTTTTTCTAAATTATCGCGCCAATCATAATAGTCGGCTGCACGCCAACGTGACATACGACCTAGCTTAATCGGACGAGGAAATCGTTCCTGAGAAATGAGACGGTAGATCCATTTGTCGCTTAAAAGACAGTCAGTCGTGATGAACTTCATGTCAATCAGGGCATCCATCGGTGGACGGGCAAGGTATGGATTGTTGGCTGTGTGCATTGCGCTCTATCTCCGTAATCTGTTGTATTTTCAGGTCAACGAGACATATTGAATCACTCTAGCATGCGCAAAAAAAGGGGGAGTAATACGCTTTACGCTAGCTATCTATTACTCCTCCTACTTGTTAATTTTTTATTTTATAAGAGGAGGCTTCACTGCTTTTCTAAGTAACCTGATAATTTCATCTTTTGACAGTGGTGCCCCATCTACTTCACCCCAATACTCATACCGCTTATCCCATAGCAGCGATCCCCAGCGAGAGGGATTTTTACTGCATTCATCCGGGAAGCGCTTATATAATGAAATAGCTGCCAACAACACGCGCTCTCTGTTAGCCGCATGTCGCTCAATTTGAGCTGATTTTTGAGATCTGTAACTGTATTTCTTTTTATTTATTAATTTTTTCCCATCTAACGCGCCTGCAATTATGATATTAAAATCACTCTCAGTAACATATAGATCATCAATTTTGCAACAACCTTCAAAATCGTTAGAATATAAACGCAAAAAATTTAAATTATTAAGATCACCATATGGTTGAAGGTGAGTGAAGTTCGCTCGAGGGTTGTATCCCAGAGTACCACATTTTTTAATATATGATTCCGTCAGTCTCCATACCCCAGAAATACTAACATTAACATAGATAACATTCTGTCCACTTGGTTTTACTCGTTCTTTCAAATAACGCTTATCACAATTTTCAGAAGGTATTAATGGCTCATCATCCCACCAATCACTTGGGCCTTTTTTTAACTCAGTGAAACCCGAGGATTTAGTTAAAAAATGAACATTGTCAGCGTATGAACTACCTAACCATGCATCTAATTCTTCTCTATTTCCAGAAAATTCCATATCAAAAATGGAATATTGATTAGATTCTAACTTAGTAAGTATATTTACTTCGCCAGTAATAGCACTATTAAAAATATCATTAATTGACAGGCCGCTGCTTTCTGCTGCCTCATATATCGTTATTAGCTTTTTCATTTTTATAATTAGCGTACTAATCCTTGTAAAAAGTCAGCATACCATTGCATCATTTCTCTACGGCCATCCAAGTATTGTGCATGGTTATAAGCTCCGCGAATTGCGTTTCTATCTACATGCGCTAGTTGCATTTCAACCCAAGCAGAATCATAGCCTTGCTCGTGCAGGATAGTACTCATCGTGTGCCTAAAACCATGGCCAGTCAGCCTGCCTTTATAACCTAAAAGCTCAATAACCTGATTGATGCTTTCCTTACTGATCGGCTTGCGCTGATCGTTCCTGCCAATAAAAACAAGCGGATAATGGCCTGTTATCGGCTGTAACTGCTTCAATAAGGATATGACTTGTCTTGATAATGGTACTTTATGAGGTCGGCGCATCTTCATATGTTCAGCCGGAACCTCCCACATAGCTTTATCAAGATCAATATCTTGCCAACGAGCAAAACGCAGTTCCTGAGTTCTTACACCGGTATACATTATTAAGTAAGTCGCTGTTTTGGTGATAATACTACCGGTGTAGCCCGCTAAATCCTGCAAAAAATCAGGCAACTCTTGCGCTGTTAAGAATGGGAGGTGTTGTTTCTTATGTACAGCTAAAGCACCGGCTAAATCAGGGGCAGGATTATACTCAGCGCGGCCAGTAATAATCGCATAACGGAATACCTCGCCGCATCGCTGGCGCACTTTACGCATTTTCTCCAATGCGCCACGTTTCTCCATTCTTTTGAGTGTTTCTAACAACTCTAACGGCTTAATTTCCGCAATAGGTCGTAACCCGATATAGGGGAAAATATCCTTTTCGAAAGTATCAATGATTTCATCACGGTAACGTAGTGACCAGCGATCAGCCTTGGCTTTATGCCACTCACGTGCAATCGCTTCGAAAGTGTTCTCTGCTGCTATTTTTTTAGCCTGTTTCTCTGCCTTCTTTATAGCCCCGGGATCATTGCCCTGTGCAAGGGCACGCCTCGCCTCGTCTCTTTTCTGACGGGCAACGGCTAAGGATATGTCGGGGTAGACACCAATGGACAACAATTTTTCACGCCCTATCACACGATACTTCATGCGCCAATAGCGGGAACCATTTGTGTTTACCAACAGATATAATCCCCCACCATCAGTGAGCTTGTAGGGCTTGTCTTGGGGTTTTGCTGTACGCACCTTTACGTCAGTCAAAGGCATTGCGTCTCCTTCTGGGGGTATCAATTTTTAGGGGTACTTTTTAACCCCCAAAAACACCCCTTAATGGGGGTAGATTTGAGTAGACACAGGTTGACATCAGAAGAGATGTATTTCAAGTTACCTATTGGTTTTTAATGAAAAATATGGACTTTAGTTGACATGAAAAGATGAGCTTTGGCGGAAGATCACAGGAGTCGAACCTGCCCAGGACCGCTGGCGGCCCCAACCGGATTTGAAGTCCGGCCGCCCCACCGGGGACGAGGATCTTCCTTCGGGAGTCAGAAGCAAGAGCCTGATTATAGCGCAGTTTATCCTTAGCGCTAAGAGGGAAATAGCGGCGGCCTCCGGCAACAATACCGGAGGCCGGCAGAATTACGGCTTCAACAGATCTTTGACGTCCAGCAGGATAAATTCGTTATCATCCGCCACGTTCGGCTGGCGGCTGGAGGAGAACGGGAAGTTATTGTCATTGCCGACAATGATATGGCTACCGTCCACCACGTCGACGTTTTCAATGGTGAAGAACGGGAAGGTCAGCACGCCGTTGTTCAGCGGTTTGCGCGCCAACTTGTTCGGGTCCTGAATGTTCAACAGGTCGATATAAGCCAGTTTGTCCACCGGTTTGCCGACGTTGGCATCAGAAAAAGCGATTTTATATACCCGCTTGAACTTCGCCACCTGGCTGAAGCAGTTGTCGGTTGGCGCCCCCGCCGCACAGGCTTGGTCCGGTGTGCCTTCGCCGTTATCACGCTCAATCACCAGGCCATGGGTAGCGTCGATCATATTGAAATCGCCGATGGCGTTCTGGTTGTCTTCCAACACGTACTGCCAGCTGCGACCGCTCCAGGCCTGCTGTTTCACGTCGAATTCCAGCACCCGCAGGTAACGTTTTCCGTCAAGGTTTTCAAACTTTTCGCCATCCCACAGTGCGCCCTCAAGCAATGGGTACAGCTTGCTGCCGTCCGGTGATGCCGCCATGCCCTCAAAGCCCTTGGAACGCGCCACCTGGAAGTTCTGTTTGCCGTCCGGCGCGCCCGGCAGGGTCAGCGTCGGGTTATCCGGCGATTTGACTACCTTGCCGTCCACCTTGGTGTCGAACACCGCCAGCACCTTGCCGGCAAGATCGGCCTTGATCAGGTAAGGGCCAAATTCATCGCCGATCCACAGGGCATTATCGGCGAACTGGAAGCTTTCGGGGTCGAAGTCGCTGCCGGTGAGATAACGTTTGTCGGTGCTCTCATTGACGATATGGAACGGCACCTTCTGGTCGGGATCGTGCAGGAATACCGTTTTCAGCGGTGTCACCGTGCCGTTGTCAAAGTCGATTTTGTAGTGATTGAGGTACAGCATGGCATCCGGTGAGTTGGCTTTGCTGCCAAAGCCGTTATCGGTCAGTACCCAGTAGGTGCCGTCGGGCATGTGCTTGATACCGGAATGGCCCTGTAGGGGCTGGCCTGCGATCGGCAGGCCGATACCGGTCATGCGATCGGCGGATTTTCCCGCCACGCTGCCCAGTTCAGTCACGCGTTTGCCGCTGGTGTATTTGCCGCTCTGTCGCAAATCAGCGGGGGCATCCTGTGGCGCAGCGATGCTGGATTTTACCGCCAGTAGCGCATGCCCGGCCAGCGTCGCAGGCACCGGTTGGGCATCGGCCCACAGGTTACCGCTCAGCGCCATACAGCCGGCCAACAGCGCCAGACGAGTTTTGGTGATGTGCATGTCATGGTTCCCTTTTGTTGTTATCGCCCAGAAGTAAAAGCAACGTCACTATAGGGAGCCGCAATGACAGAAATATTATTCGGCGAAGGCCCGCCGGTAGCTGTGCGGATGGAAGCGCCAGGTGATGGCGATCAGCACCACCACCAGCAGCGCATGGATCTGCCAATCCAGCACAAAGCCACCGCTGTAATCACGCAACAGGCCGGAAATGTACGGCGTCATGCCCGCCAGCAGGAAGCCGATACCCTGCATAAATGCCACCAACCGCCCCGCCGCCGCCGGGTGCGGGATATGGTCGAGCGCCAGCACCAGACACAGCGGGAAAGCGCCACCCAGCCCCAGACCAGAAAGCAGTACCCACAGCCAAGGCAGCGTTTGCGGCTGGTAGATAAGCCCGATAAAACCAGCCAACTGCATGACCAGCGCCAGCAGCAACAGCGGGCGCCGATCCATAGAGCGCGCCAAGGCGGGCAACAGCAACGCCCCCACGACCTGGCCGAAAGTCATCAGCGCCAATAGCGATCCGCTGGCCTGCGGCTGCCAGCCAAGCTGCATATAATAAGGGGGCAACCAGGCGATCAGGCTGGTGTAGCCGCCATTAATCAAACCGAAATAAGCACCGAGCAGCCAGGCGCGGCGGCTGAGCCATAAGCTCGGTCCGCGAGCAGTACCGGACGGCGTCAAACGTGCCAAACCTCGGCTGACGGGCCACCAGGCGATCAGCGCCACCAGCGCCGGTGCAGCCCACCAGGCCAGCGCGCTATGCCAGTCATGACCGATGCTCGTCAGCCAAGGCGTGATCGCCGCCCCCAAGCCACCGCCCCCCATCAGCGCCGCCGACCATAGCCCGGCCACCAACGCCATCTGCTTGAGAAAGTGATGCTTGATAATGCCGGGCATCACCGCCTGGATAACGCCAATCCCCAGCCCGCCCAGCACCGCGCTTAACATCAACTGCGCGCTGCCCGGTGCCAGCTCACGCCAGGCGGCGCCCAGGCCAATGGCCAACAAACTCAGGACAACGCTGGTGCGTTCGCTGAACAGACGGTTGATGGCGCCGCCAGCCAACGCCATCAGCCCCATCATCAACACCGGCAAGGTGGTCAGCAGGGCCGCGCCGCCAAAACTCAGCCCGGTAGCCTGGCGCAGCGTCGGCAACAGTGGGCCAATCGACGTCAGCAACGGCCGCATATTCAGGCCAATCAGTACCAGTACCCACAGCAGGGGATTAAACCAGCGGCGTAAGAAAGGGGGAGCAATAAAATGATTTAACACGGTCTATTCCTGAACTTCCGGGGTGAAGAGTGCGGCGTCACAACCTGTACGCCGCAGCGTTGCATTACTCTAGGCAACGCCGCTAGTATTGGGAAATTAAATAATAAAATAGCCAGCAGTGGGAAAATGAATCGCTACCCGATGTTCAATCCGCAGTTATTGCTCAGCTTTGTCGCCGTGTGCGACAGCGGTAGCTTCACCCGCGCCGCGGACCGGGTATTTTTATCGCAGTCCACCGTCAGCCAGCAGGTGCGCCGGTTGGAAGAGATGCTCGGTAAACCGCTGTTTGAGCGCTCCTCTCATCAGGTGTTGCTGACCGAGGAAGGCGTCAAGCTGTTGAGCTATGCGCGGCGGATCATTGCGCTGAATGAAGAGGCACACGACGCCCTGACCGGTATCTGGCGCGACGGCGTACTGCGGCTGGGAATGCCGGAGGATTTCGCGGCACCGACCACGGAACTGCTGGCGGAATTCAGCCGGGCGCACCCGCACCTGCGGCTGGACGTCACCAGCGGCCTGAGCGCCGATCTGCACAGCGCCTATGCCCGTGAAGAACTGGATCTGATCCTGGTGAAACAGCGTCGTAGCCAACCCCCACGCGCCGCCAGGCCGGAGCCGCTGCTGTGGCTGGATAGCCTGGCCTTTCCGGCCATCGAACAATCCCCGGTTCCGCTGGCGGTGTTCCCGCTCAATGGCCTGTACCGCGATGACCTGTGCCAGGCGCTGGATAACCTCGGCAAGCGTTGGCGTATCGGCTACAGCAGTGCCAGTCTGGCTGCTCTCACCGCGGCATCCGCCGCCGGGTTGGGCGTCACGCTGTTGCCGGCCAGTTGCCGCTTGCCCCGCCACCGGGTGCTCGGCGTCGCCGAAGGGTTACCGCCGATCGACAGCATCGAACTGGCGTTGTATTACCGCGACGGCGCCCCTGCCGCCACCCCGGCACTGGCCGAACGGCTGAAGGCATTCTGCGGGTTGGTATGAAAGGCTATAAAAGCTGCGGATGTTTGAGCCGCAACCAATCGTTAGCCACTAACCAGAGTGCCTCAGCCTGCTCCAGGCAGGTAAGTACTGCGGCATCAGTCACCAAATCCCCTGAGTAGTCAGCGATATTGCGTTGTTTTCGCAGGGCATCCAGGCAGATCATGACGTCACGCGAAATGCCCAAGGTGAGCGGCAATGATTGGATCATTAGCTGATGATGACCGGGCTTGTTGGTCGAAATTCGAAAGCCTTCGGCCTGTAGAGCCGCATTGGCAATTTGCATGACTGCTTTATAGGCGGTGTCAAAACGGGTTTCATTGCTGAGCTGAGTGATACTGGCGTCATGCCGATTACGTGCAGCGGCAGAGAGTAACTTTCTGATTGCGCCGACGTCAGGCCGTATCGCCTCCAGACCAAGGCCTATCAAGTTGTCTAGGGTCATCCATGTCTCCCAAAATCCTTAGTTGAGGCTTACTCATAATATCCTGAATAAACGCTGAGTTTTCCGCCAAAGCCGCCTGCCACTCCATCAGAGAATACAGTTTTGGGTTAATTTCCCTGCCCAATTCCTGTTGTAACGGATAAAACGCATTGATTACCTCCGGAAAAGACAGATTGCCGACGATCAAAACGTCTATATCACTGTCGGCATTAGCTTTACCACTGGCGATCGAACCAAAAACGAAAGCCAGCTCCAGTTCGACATAAAACTCGGACAATGCCTGCCGCAAACGTTCGACCAGCCCGGAAGTTTTGCGAAAAATGGCGGCCAGTTCTGGAAAAATCAGGCAGTTGAGGTTCGCCCGGTAGCAAATTTGGTTTCCCTGTTGCTCCCTGAGCAAAATGCCGCCCTGAGCCAATTTGTTCAACTCTTTATGCAAAGTACCGGCTTGAGTTGCGGTCTGTCGCGCAATCTCACGCACATGAAATGCTTTTTCCGGCCGACTTAGCAATAAAAGAAGCACTTTTCGCCGATATTCATTGAACAGGAGATCGAGTAAAGGGTCGTACATGATGTCTCTCAGTGTAGCCTTATTGGCTACAAATGTAGCCAATAAGGCTACACTTAACAAGTATATCCCTAATACCCGACCTCACCGTAACGCTCGCGATAATCTTTCGGCGTCATGTCGTAGCCCTTCTTGAATACCGAGTAAAAATACTGCAGTGAGGGATAGCCGCACATCTGCGAAATCTCGTTGATGGTCAACGAAGTGGCCTTCAGCAGGTTACAGGCCCGATCCAGCTTCTCCTGATGGATCACATGGTGGATGGTTTCGCCAGTTTCATCTCTGAAGCGCTTTTCAAGATTGGAACGCGACAGCCCTACCGCGTCGAGCACCTGTTCGACCTTGATGCCCTTACAGGCGTGATGGCGAATATAATGCATGGCCTGGATCACCGCCGGGTCACGCAGCGAGCGGAAGTCGGTGGAGCGACGCTCGATCACCTTCACCGGCGGCACCAGAATACGTTGCAGCGGCAGCTCACGACGATCGAGCAACTGATGCAGCAGCTTGGCGGCACGATAGCCCATCTGGCGGGTGCCCTGCGCCACGGAAGACAGCGCCACCCGCGACAGGTAGCGCGTCAGCTCTTCATTGTCGATGCCGATCACGCACAGCTTTTCGGGCACCGCAATGTCCAGATGTTCGCAAACCTGCAGCAGATGGCGAGCCCGCGCATCGGTCACGGCGATGATGCCGGTCTGCTGCGGCAGCGTCTGTACCCAGTCCGCCAGCCGGTTCTGGGCGTATTGCCAATTCTCCGGCGCAATGGCCATGCCCTGATAGACCACGCCCTGATACTGCTCCAGCGCCACCCGCTGACGGAAAGCCTGTTCGCGCTCTTGCGCCCAACGTTTGCCGCCTTCACTCGGCAACCCGTAGAAGGCAAAGCGATTAATGCCCTTTTCCTTCAGGTGGCTGAACGCCGCCTCTACCAACGCCTGATTATCCGTGGCGATATAATGCACCGGCGGGTAATCCTCATCGCGATGATAAGAGCCGCCCACGCCGACGATCGGCACCCTGACGTTATGCAGCAAATGTTCAATTTCACGGTCGTCGAAATCGGCAATCACCCCATCGCCCAGCCAGTCCTTGATATTGTCGATACGGCAGCGAAAATCCTCTTCGATAAAGATGTCCCAATCGCACTGTGAAGCCTGTAAATACTCACCAACGCCCTCAACCACCTGGCGGTCATACACTTTATTGGCGTTGAACAGCAACGTAATGCGAAAGCGCTTTTCGAACATGCGGTATCCCCGGTAGCCCCCAGTGAAGGTAGGGGGCGAATAAATTCGCCCCGATTAAGGCGGGCGCAGCATGCAGCGCCCCTACCCTGTCTGGGGATGGCGAGTGAGTCGCCTGGCTGCAACTTGAAAGCTACAGGGTATTCTCTGCGAGAGCAGCAAGCATCACCTCATAACTGTGACCGCGGGCGCGATTCTTATGCCCGGCGCTTGGTGGCGGAATCCATCCACACCGCCAGCAGCAAAATGGCCCCCTTGACGATGTACTGCCAGAAAGTCGGTACGTCCAACATGCTCATGCCGTTATCCAGCGAGGCCATAATAAACGCCCCCATCACCGCCCCGGCAACGCTGCCTATGCCTCCCGCCAGGCTGGTGCCGCCAATCACGCAGGCAGCGATGGCGTCCAGCTCGGCAATATTGCCTGCCGAAGGCGAACCGGCGCCCAGTCGCGAACTGAGGATCAGACCGGCAATCGCCACCATCAGACCGTTGATGGCGAACACCGCCAGTTTGGTGCGCTCGACGTTGACGCCCGACAGGCGCGCAGCGTCAATATTGCCGCCGATGGCGTAGATCCGACGGCCAAAGGCGGTGCGGGTGGCCATAAATATCCCCGCCAGCATCAGCGCGGTGAGGATCAGCACCGGCGTAGGCACCCCGCGATAGTCATTAAGCAAATAGATTGCGCCGAGTACCAGCAGCGCCAAAATGCTTTGTCGGGTTACGTCACCGGTCGGCGTGGCTACCGGCAGGCCCAGCTGTACGCGTCGGCTGCGCCGCCGCCATTGCCAGGCCACAAACAGCATCAGCCCCACCGCGCCGATACCGAAACCCAGCCCGCCCGGCAAATAACTCTGACCGATTTGCGACATGGCGCCGCTGGTCGGTGCCACCGTGGTGCCATTGGTGATACCGATCAGGATGCCGCGAAAGGCCAACATCCCCGCCAGAGTGACGATAAACGAAGGGACTTTGCGGTAGGCAACCCACCAGCCGTTCCAGGCCCCCAACAACAGACCGGCCACCAGCGTCACCACGATGGTCAGCGGCAGCGGCCAACCGAACCAGACGTCAAAAATCGCCGCCGCCCCGCCCAGCAGCCCCATCATCGAACCGACCGACAGATCGATTTCCGCCGAAACGATCACAAACACCATCCCGACCGCCAAAATGCCGGTGATCGCCGTCTGACGCAGCAGGTTGGAGATATTACGCGCGCTGAGATAGGCCCCTTCGGTGGTAAAGGTAAAGAACAGCATAATGACGACTATCGCCGCCAACATGACAAACACCTGCAAATTGATGGATTTCAGCTTCACCGCCGTTTTTTTCTCCACCCTTGCCGCTACCATCGCTTCAGACTGCGTGTTTTTCGACATCTGTTTCACTCCTCAATGCGGCTTCCATCACCTGTTCCTGGGTCAAACCACGGTTGATCAACGAAGCCTTTATGCGCCCCTGATGCATCACCAACACCCGATCGCTTAATCCCAACACTTCCGGCAACTCGGAAGAAACCACGATCACCGCGATCCCCTGCTGTACCAGTTGATTGATTAATTTATAGATTTCTTGTTTTGCACCGATGTCGATGCCGCGCGTCGGCTCATCCAGAATCAGGATTTTCGGCTTCAGCAGCAGGCACTTGGCCAGAATCGCCTTCTGTTGATTGCCCCCGCTCAAGCGGGCGATAGCCAGTTCTGGCGACGAGGTTTTCACCCTCAGCTGCGCCAGCGACTGACGGATGGTTGCCTGTTCGCGTGCGTCGTCGATCACCGTCAGCATGCCGCTGAAATCACTCAGCGCCGCCAGCGTCATATTGGCCCCGACACCCATCACGGGGACGATGCCATCACGCTTGCGGTCTTCCGGCACCATGGCAATGCCGTAGCGCATCGCCTGACGGCAGTTGTTGATGGTGGCCGGCTGACCATTGAGGGTAATGCTGCCCTGCCAACGACCGGGGTAGACGCCGAACAGGCACTGCATGGTTTCGGTGCGCCCTGAGCCGACCAGCCCGGCAACGCCGAGTATCTCGCCGCGCCGCAGGCTGAAGGAGACATCGTCCACCCGGCGAACCTGACGGTTTACCGGATGCCAGGCGGTCAGGTTATCCACCTGCAGGATCACCTCGCCTATCTCATGCTGTTGTTGCGGATACAGCTCGGTCAGCTCTCGCCCCACCATCATGGCGATAATGTCGTCCTCACTCATCGCCGCCGCCGAACCGGTGCCGATATGCTTGCCATCGCGGATCACGCAGATCAGATCCGAGATCGCCTTCACCTCGTTCAACTTGTGCGAAATATAAATACAGGCAATACCGTGATCGCGCAGATCCCCGATGATCGCCAGCAGCGTAGCGGTTTCACTTTCCGTCAGCGAAGCCGTAGGTTCATCCAATACCAGCAGCCGAACCTGTTTGTTCAGCGCCTTGGCGATCTCCACCAGCTGCTGCTGCCCCAACCCGAGTTCGCCAATCGGCGTATTGGGATCAACCTCCAGTTTGACCTGCGCCAGCATGCGTCGGCAACGCAGGTACATGGCGTCATAATCCATCACCCCGTAGCGGCGCCATTCATTGCCGAGAAACATGTTTTCCAGCACCGTCATCTGCTTTACCAGCGCCAGCTCCTGGTGAATGATGGCAATGCCTTTCTGCTCGGTGTCGCGGATATTTTTCGCCGCCAATAAATCGTCAGAGAAATAAATATCTCCCTGATAACTGCCGTGCGGATATATTCCGCACAGCACTTTCATCAGGGTGGATTTTCCCGAACCGTTCTCACCACACAGCGATAATACCTGGCCAGCTTCCAGTTTCAGGCTGACATTATCCACCGCCTTAACCGCACCGAACTGCATGGTAATATTTTTCATTTCTAATAGGTTGGGCATTATTCCCTCCACATTACCGGCTTTCGGAATTATTGAATGTCGGCTTTTTTGTGGAAACCGTCGGCAATAATGGTGCTGTCAATATTCGCTTTATCCACCGGGATCGGCGTTAATAACCAGGAGGGCACTTCTTTGCTGCCGTTATTTAAGCTGGCGTTGGTTTTCGGCTGTTCGCCCTTGCCCAGCTGCACGGCAATGCCCGCAGCCTCATCGGCCAGTTTGCTGATTGGCTTATAGACCGTCATGGTCTGGGTGCCGGCGACGATACGCTTCACCGCCGCCAGATCGGCGTCCTGGCCGGAAATGGCCACTTTACCCGCCAGGCCCTGTGCGGCAAGCGCCTGAATTGCGCCGCCGGCGGTGGCATCGTTAGAAGCCACTACCGCGTCAATCTTGTTATTGTTGGCAGTCAGCGCATTCTCCATGATTTTCAATGCGTTTTCCGGCAGCCACCCGTCGACCCACTGATCGCCCACCACCTTGATTTTCCCGCCGTCGATCAGCGGTTGCAGCACCTTCATCTGTCCCTGACGGAACAGCTTGGCGTTGTTATCCACCGGCGAGCCGCCCATCAGGAAATAATTGCCCTGCGGCACCCGCTGCACCAGGCTTTGCGCCTGCAACTCGCCAACCTTTTCATTATCAAAGGAGATATAGAAATCGATGTCGGCGTTGTTGATCATGCGATCGTAAGCCAGGACCTTAATGCCTTCCCGTTTGGCTTCGCTGATGACGTTGCTCAGCACCTGGCCGTTATAAGGAATAATCACCAGCACGTCGACGCCGCGGTTGATCATGTTTTCGATCTGCGCCATTTGGGTTTCTTCATTGCCGTTGGCGGATTGGACAAACACGTCTGCCCCCAGCGACTTGGCTTTGCTGACGAAGATGTCGCGGTCTTTTTGCCAGCGCTCCAGGCGCAGATCGTCGATCGCCATACCGATTTTGACTTCTTTGCTGAACGCCGGTTGGCTGGCCAGCGCCAGCAGCGCGCAGACCGAAAGGAACACAGGTTTAAATTTCATCTTATATACCTTTGTTATTGAAGGCAGTTGAAATAGGCCGGTTACATAGCTTCGAGCAGATTGTTGTCGCTTATTTATGCTTCGGCAATTACTGATTTTTACCGGCCAATTACGATTTTTGGTTTAATGTTATTTTTATGATGGCGGTCATGCTTTCACGCTGTAAAACAGCACAGCGACAAATAAAAATGAAATAAGCCTTAAATAAAAAGTGGTTATAACCCTTATTATGGGATCTACCGCACATTTAATAATTCTGTGAATTTAAGTGTGAAATAACGTAATTGAGCCGCCGGTAGCAAACTCCGAAGATAAAGCCATCCCGTAACTCGGGCATTGCTACCCAGGAGTCGATAATGCAACCTTATTTTGATCAGCTTGAGCAAGTGCGCTATGAAGGGCCGAACAGTCATAATCCGCTGGCCTTCCATCATTACAATCCGGATGAACTGGTGCTCGGCAAGCGCATGGCGGAACACCTGCGTTTCGCCGCCTGTTACTGGCATACCTTCTGCTGGAACGGCGCAGACATGTTCGGCGTCGGCGCCTTCGATCGTCCCTGGCAGCAACCGGGCGACGCGCTGGCGCTGGCCAAACGCAAAGCCGACGTGGCATTCGAGTTCTTCCACAAGCTGAACGTTCCTTACTACTGCTTCCATGACGTAGACGTCTCACCGGAAGGTGCCTCGCTGAAAGAGTATCTGCACAACTTTGCGGTGATGACCGACGTGCTGGAAGAAAAGCAGCACAGCAGCGGCGTGAAACTGCTGTGGGGCACCGCCAACTGCTTTACCCATCCGCGTTACGGTGCCGGTGCCGCCACCAACCCGGATCCGGAGATCTTCAGCTGGGCGGCCACCCAGGTGTTTACCGCCATGAACGCCACCCAACGCCTGGGCGGCGAAAACTACGTGCTGTGGGGTGGGCGTGAAGGCTATGAGACCTTGCTCAATACCGATCTGCGCCAGGAACGCGAGCAAATTGGCCGCTTTATGCAGATGGTGGTGGAGCATAAGCACAAAACCGGTTTCCAGGGCACCCTGCTGATTGAGCCTAAACCGCAGGAACCGACCAAACACCAGTACGACTACGATGTCGCCACCGTCTATGGTTTCCTGAAGCAGTTCGGCCTGGAAAAAGAGATCAAGGTGAATATCGAAGCCAACCACGCCACGCTGGCGGGCCATTCGTTCCACCATGAAATCGCCACCGCCATTGCGCTGGGCATTTTCGGCTCTGTCGACGCCAACCGGGGCGACCCGCAGCTGGGCTGGGATACCGACCAATTCCCGATCAGCGTAGAGGAGAACGCGCTGGTGATGTTCGAAATTCTCAAAGCCGGGGGATTCACCACCGGTGGGTTGAACTTCGATGCCAAAGTCCGCCGCCAAAGCACCGACAAATACGATCTGTTCTATGGTCATATTGGCGCCATGGATACCATGGCGCTGGCGTTGAAGGTCGCGGCAAAAATGGTGACCGACGGCCAGCTGCATCAGCAGGTAGCAAAACGCTATGCCGGCTGGAATGGTGAATTGGGCCAGCAAATTTTGCAGGGCAAACTGTCGCTCGAAGCCTTGGCGCAGTACGCTGAAGGCCATGCACTGGCGCCGCAGCACGTCAGCGGCCGCCAGGAACAGCTCGAGAACCTGATGAACCGCTATCTGTTCGGCTAACTGACTCCCGCGCGGCGCTTCGCCGCGCCTTTAAGGATCTTCGACCATGTATATCGGCATCGATCTCGGCACTTCCGGCGTAAAAGTCATTTTGCTCAGCGAGCAGGGCCAATTGCTCGCCAGCCACGGTGAATCGCTGCCCATTTCCCGTCCTCATCCCCTATGGTCAGAACAGGCCCCGCAGGACTGGTGGCACGCCACCGACCGCGCGATGCTGGCGCTGGGCAAGCAACACAGCCTGCAGCAGGTAAAAGCCATTGGGCTCAGCGGCCAGATGCACGGCGCCACGCTGCTGGATGCACGTCAGCAGGTGCTGCGCCCGGCCATCTTGTGGAACGACGGCAGAAGCGCCGCGCAGTGCCTGGCGCTGGAACAGGCGGTGCCGCAATCGCGCAAGATCACTGGCAACCTGATGATGCCGGGCTTCACCGCCCCCAAACTGCTGTGGGTACAGCAGCATGAACCCGAGCTGTTCAACCGCATAGACAAGGTGCTGCTGCCCAAGGATTACCTGCGCTGGTGCCTCACCGGCGACTTCGCCAGCGACATGTCGGACGCCGCAGGAACCGGCTGGCTGAACGTGGCGCAGCGCGACTGGAGCGAGGAGATGCTGGCGGCTTGCGGCCTGACGCACCGCCAGATGCCACGGCTGTTCGAAGGCAATCAGATCACCGGCCAGACCCCTATTGAACTGGCCAAACGTTGGGGCATGTCGCCAGTGCCGGTGGTGGCCGGCGGCGGTGATAATGCCGCCGGAGCGATCGGCGTGGGTCTGTATCAGGCGGGACAGGCAATGTTGTCACTCGGTACCTCCGGCGTTTATTTTGCCGTCAGCGACGGCTTTCTCAGCAACCCGGCCAGCGCGGTACACAGCTTCTGCCATGCGTTGCCCGACACCTGGCACCTGATGTCGGTCACGCTCAGCGCCGCCTCCTGTTTGGACTGGGTGTGCAAACTGACCAACGTCAATGACGTCGCTACCCTGCTGCGCAACGTCGAACAGGCGCCGCCGCCGGCAGCGCCGCTGTGGTTCCTGCCCTATCTGTCCGGCGAGCGTACGCCGCACAACAACCCTAACGCCAAAGGCGCCTTCTGGGGCCTGACTCACCAACATGGGCCAACCGACCTGGCGCGCGCCGTGCTGGAAGGCGTTGGTTTCGCCCTGGCGGACGGCATGGACGTGCTGCACGCCAGCGGTCTGCAGCCGTCCAGTATCACCCTGATTGGCGGCGGCGCGCGCAGCCCCTTCTGGCGACAAATGCTGGCGGATATCAGCGGTCAGCGGCTGGAATACCGCACCGGCGGCGACGTTGGCCCGGCACTGGGGGCGGCTCGCTTGGCTCAGATTGCCCTGAACCCGCAGCGCCCACTGGCTGAATTGTTGCCTGAATTGCCGCTGGAACAGGTACATACACCGGATGCCGAGCGCCACCAGCAGTACACCGCACAGCGCAGCACCTTCCGTGAACTCTACACGCTCCTGTTGCCACTGATGTAAAACCCGGGGGCGAAACCACGCCCCCTTATCATTGCGAAATCGAATAGTCGCCAGTGGCAAATGTCGCTGCCAACCCGCGTGCTCCTCTCCTAAATTGGTGGCTGTCTTTTGACGCACCTCACCTCTGGATTAAGGAATTGAACGTGGAAAAAAACCAACAACAAAGCCGCAGAGCTTTCCTCAGCCAAACCGGCAAGCTCACCACCGCCTGTGCAGTCATTGGCCTGACGGGGGGCGTGGCGCAAGCCGCCGCGCCAACGAGCAGCGCATGTATACCAGAGAGCACGCCCATGACCCTGACCGATAGCCATTACTGGCTCAGCGACGTCCGACTTGAAGAAGGTTTCGAATACGATGGCGAGACGGTGATCGGCACCCGCACCGCGCTATATCAGCTTGAAATCAAAGACGGCAAAATTGCCGCCCTTCACCCGAAAGAGGCAACGCCTCCCGCTGGCGTAGCGCGCTATCAGGCACAGGGCCAACTGCTGCTGCCGGCATTTCGCGACATGCATATCCATCTGGATAAAACCTTCTACAGCGGCCCATGGCAGGCACCGCGCCCACGCCAGGGCAAAACCATCATGGACATGATCGCGCTCGAACAGACCTTGATCCCCAAGCTGTTGCCCACCTCGCAGCAGCGTGCGGAAAACCTGATCGCCTTACTGCAATCCAAGGGCAGCACCGTAGCGCGCAGCCACTGCAATATCGATCCGGTCAGCGGGCTGAAAAGCCTGGAACACCTGCAACTCGCGTTGGAAAACCACCGGGCGGATTTCAGCTGTGAAATCGTCGCCTTCCCGCAGCATGGCCTGCTGCATTCCAAAGTCGACGGCTTGATGCGCGAAGCCATGCAGATGGGGGTGCAATACGTCGGCGGGCTGGATCCGACCAACGTCGACGGCGCCATGGAGAAGTCGCTGGACGCGATGTTCCAGATTGCGCTCGACACCGGCAAAGGCGTCGATATCCACCTGCATGAAACCAGCCCCGCCGGGGTTGCGGCAATCAACTACATGATCGCCACCGTAGAAAAGAACCCGGCGCTGCGCGGTAAAGTCACCATCAGCCATGCGTTTGCCCTGACCGTGCTGAACCCGAATGAACTGGAGGAAACCGCTAGCCGGCTGGCGGCGCAGCAAATCACCATCGCCTCTACGGTGCCGATTGGCGGGCTGATGATGCCGCTGCCGCAGCTCAGTGAAAAAGGGGTATTTGTGATGACCGGAACCGACAGCGTGATCGACCATTGGTCACCGTTCGGCAGCGGCGACATTCTGGAAAAGGCCAATCTTTACGCCCAACTTTACCGCGGCTCCGACGAATTCCACCTCTCCCGTGCCATGGCAATCTCTACCGGTGGCGTGCTGCCGCTGAACGACAAAGGCCAACGGGTTTGGCCGCAGGCCGGAGACAACGCCGAGTTTGTGCTGGTCAACGCCAGTTGCTCCGCCGAAGCGGTGGCCCGCCTGCCGGCGCGCACGGCCACCTTCCATCAGGGACGGCTGGTCGCTGGCCAGGTCGGCAAAGCCTGATGCTGGTCCGTTGATGCCACCATGATGGCCGTTTTTGGCCTTCTGCCAGATGAGATAACGGCGCAGTATGGCGTCATACCCATTGGCGGAGGGCCGAAAATGTCACAGAGCGCGTTATTGATCATCGATGTTCAACAATCATTCCAGCATCGCCCATTCTGGCAGGAAGAAGATCTGCCCGCTTTCCAGCAGGCACTGACACGGCTGATCGAAGGCTGTCGTCGGCAGGGCGCAGCCCTGGTTGATGTTTTCCACGTCTCACCGGAGGGGCCGTTTTCCCTGGCATCCGGCTGGGTAAAACCGCTGCCGTTCCTCACCCATCAGGCAGACGTCACCGTTCATAAACAGGTGCACAATGCACTGACCGAATCCGGTCTGGACGCCTGGCTGCGCCAACGGGATATCGATCACTTGATTATCTCGGGCATCCGCACCGAACAGTGCTGCGAAACCACCACCCGGGTGGCGTCCGATCTCGGCTATCGGGTGACTTTCGTTACCGAGGCCACGATGACTTTCCCGATGCAGCATCCCAATGGAGAAGTCTTTACCACCGAACAGCTCAAGCGGCATACTGAGACGGTGCTGGTCGACCGCTTCGCCCAGCTCGCCAGCGTGGATGCCGTGCTGGCGCAACTCTCACAGGAGTAATCATGCCGCAGGCCGTCTACTTTTTGATGTTGCCCAACGCGCTGTCGCTGGACGTCAGCGGCCCGGCCGAGACCCTGCGTTTGGCCGGGGTATTCAGCCTGCACTACATCAGCCCGCTGCCGCAGATCACCTGCTCGATTGGCATGACGTTGAGCCAGCTGCAGCCGCTGCCTGCCCGACTGGAAGACGGCGCTATTGTGGTGGTACCAGGCGCACGCGATTCACGCAGCGATTTCGACCATCAGGCGGCCGAACAGGCCCGCCACTGGCTGGCGGCGCTGCAACCCGATTTGCGGCAGCAACGCATCACGCTGGTCTGTATCTGCTCCGGCGCCCTGCTGGCGGCGCAGGCCGGGCTACTCGACGGCTATCAGTGCACCACCCACCATGATGTGATCGAACGCATGCGTCAGCAGGCCCCGGCCGCGCAGGTGAAAGAGAACCGTATCTTTGTTGAAGACCGCAACCTGTATACCAGCGCCGGCATTACCGCCGGTATCGATCTGGCGCTGCATTTGATTAACCGCCAATGCGGAGCAATACGCGCAATGGAGATTGCCCGCGAAATGGTGGTGTATTTTCGCCGTTCCGGCGATGACCCACAGCTCTCCCCCTGGCTGCGTTACCGCAACCATCTGCACCCGGCGGTGCACCGTGCGCAAGACGTGATGGCCGCCGAACCCGAGGCCGAGTGGTCAGTACCTCAGGTGGCGGAAAAGGCCCATGTCAGCAGCCGCCATTTGGCCAGGCTGTTCCGTAGCCATGTCGGCATCAGCGTGCGTGAATACCATGAACAGCTGCGGCTGGCGGTGGCGCAGCAACGATTGCAACAAGGCTACGGGCTGGAAAAGGCAGCGCTGGCGGCGGGTTTTTCCTCCGGTCGTCAACTGCGACGTGCCCAGCAGCGCGGCTCAACCGCGTTATGACACCAGTCGCCGAGGGTCTATTTTCTGCAGCCCCATCGACAACAGCAGGCTGAGCGCCAGCGCCACGCCAAATACCCAAAAGATATCCAGTAACGGATGGGCGGTCAGCGTCAGGTGACGGCTGCGCATAAAATTGACGATAATGGCGTGAAAACCGTAGATCGCCAGCGAATGTCGGGAAAAAGTCGCCAACCAACCTATCGGCTCGGACAGACAATTTTTGAACCACACCACCAGGGATACCGCAGCGATAAACACCAGCGGCCCACAGTAGATGTAGTAGGTATCGGCAAAGTTGCCGTTGATGAACATCTGGCTTTTGGTGCCCTGAACGATCAGCGCCACGCTAGCCACAAACCCCAGTGCCGCCAGCCAACTGACGCCTCGCCCCTGAGTTTCCATCATGCCAATCGCCCGGCCGGCCAACGCGTACAGCAGGTAGTAAAAGGTGTCCCCGTAGATATACAGATTGACCGGCAGCAGGTGAGCGTTACCCAGGGTCAGCGGGCTGGTATTGGGATTGGCAATCACCGCCAGGATCACCAGCACGCCGGCAAGGTAGCGGCGTGATACCGGTTTGACGTTGATCAGCGGCGACAGAAGATAAATCACCGCAATCGCATAGAAGAACCACAGATGATAGAACACCGGCTTTAACAATATGCCGCGCAGCGACGGCCAGAAACCGATTTTGGTAAACGCCGCGATATAAATCAGCGCCACCGCGCTGTAAAACGCGATACAGCAGCCAATGCGGATGAAATGCTTTTTGCCGGCGCTTTTCTCGCCGAAAAACAGGTAGCCGGAAATCATGAAAAACAAGGGTACCGAAACGCGCGATAAAGAGTTCAGCACGTTGGCGATGTCCCAGTTATGTTCGCCCACCGCCACTCCGCTGGTGACGTAGTAGGTGGTGGCGTGGATCATCACCACCATCATGCACGCCACTGCGCGCAAGTTATCTATCCAGCCAATTTTATTGCTCAAAAGCGCGCCCGCAATGTTGTCATCTTGGTTTGTTAAAATGAGGTTATAGAGCGAAGGTGCAGGTGGCAACCCCGGCGGCGAATATCAGAATGTGCTGAAACAACACCTTATCGTTGCTAAGGTGAACAATTGGCGGCAAAATAGCCGCCACAACTCGCTCAGATTGCGCTTCCCGCCCTGGCAGTTCCTTATTTCTTCTTTACTTTCAGTACGATAAATATGAAAACAACGTTACCACCTGCGGCTCGCTTGGGTCGACAGGCGCTTTTATTCCCGCTTTGTCTGGTGCTGTTCGAGTTCGCTACCTATATCGCCAACGATATGATCCAGCCTGGCATGTTGGCAGTAGTGGCCGATTTCAACGCCGGTGAAGAGTGGGTGCCAACCTCAATGACCGCTTATCTGGCCGGCGGTATTTTCCTGCAATGGCTGCTGGGGCCGTTGTCGGATCGTCGCGGGCGTCGCCCGGTCATGCTGGCCGGCGTGGCGTTCTTTATCGTCGCCTGCCTGGCCATTTTGCTGGTGACCAGCATCGAACAGTTTATCTTTATGCGCTTCCTGCAGGGGATTGGCCTGTGCTTTATCGGCGCCGTGGGTTACGCCACGATCCAGGAGTCGTTTGAAGAGTCGGTGTGCATCAAAATCACCGCGCTGATGGCCAACGTGGCGCTGATCGCCCCGCTGCTCGGGCCCTTGGCCGGTGCAGCGCTGATCCACGTCGCGCCGTGGCAGAGCATGTTCGTGCTGTTCGCCGCACTGGCGGCGTTTGCCTTTTATGGCCTGTGGAAAGCGATGCCGGAAACGGCCTCGCTGCAAGGTGAGAAATTCTCGGCCGCCAACCTGTGGCGCGACTATCGTCAGGTACTGTCCAACCGTCGCTTTATCTGCGGCGCATTGGCCATCGGTTTCGCCAGCCTGCCGCTGCTGGCCTGGATTGCCCAATCGCCGGTGATCCTGATCAGCGGCGAATCGCTGTCGACGCTGGATTACGGTCTGCTGCAAATTCCGGTGTTCGGTGCACTGATCCTCGGCAACCTGACGCTGGCACGTCTGACCGGCAAGAACAGCGTACCGCGCCTGATCAAATTGGGTGCCGGGCCGATGATGGTGGGTCTGCTGATCGCGGCGCTGGCGACGATATTCTCCAGCCATGCCTACCTGTGGATGACCGCGGGTCTCAGCCTGTATGCCTACGGTATCGGGCTGGCCAACGCCGGGCTGTACCGTTTGACGCTGTTCTCGAGCAACGTCAGCAAAGGCACGGTCTCCGCCACCATGGGCATGTTGAGCATGATGGTGTTCACCGTCGGTATCGAGCTGGCAAAAGTGGCTTACGTGTGGGGCGGCAGCGGGCTGTTCAATCTGTTCAACCTGCTCAGTGGCCTGTGCTGGCTGGCACTGGTGGCGCTGTTCCTCAGCAAACGCCGCAGCGGCGATGCAACGCCGACGCCCAACGCTGCGTTATAATTCAAGCGGGGCAAATGCCCCGCTTACCCACCAAAAAGTCCGCCGTCCCGCAGCAGGTGTTGATTACCCTTGCGGCGGGTGAATCCGCTGCGGTCGAAAAATTCCAGCACCTGAATGGCCAGTTTACGGCCCACGCCGAGCCGGTCACGAAAATCGGCGGCGTTGGCGCTGCCCTGCGTTTCATCCAATTCACGGATCAACGCGGCGAATTGTTCTATCCGTTGGCTAAGATAGTAACGATCCACCACCACGGCCGTGACATGGCCCAACTGAGCAGCTTTACGCAGCGTGGTCCTCACCTGCGCCTCATCCTCGCCCAATTCAGCAGCCAGATCGCGCACCCACCAAGCCTCGTCGCCGAACAGCGGCTCAATACGGGCCCACAGGATTTGCTCTTCGGCGCTGAACGCCAAACCGTGCTCCGGCAGGTGCAGCCACCCGCGCGTATTGCTAAGCAAACCGGCTGCCAGCAGCCGATCGATCATCATAAATGCCAATGGCTCAGACAGTTGCGGTACCGCCATGCGCCGCAGGCGCGCACGCCCCAGGCCGAGCTGATCGGCATGCTGCTGATGATACTCGGCCAACACCTGCAACAGGCGCTGCTGGTCCAGCTGTGCATTCTCCTGCGCCAATGCCCTATCGCCGGCAATCAGCAACTCATGACTCGCCAACAACGCCGCCAGCGGTTTCTCGGTCAGTTGTCGCGCCCAGGCAAAGGCCGCCAGATCCAGCGCGCCCTTGGGCAAATGCAGCGCCAGCACCTGACAGTCATCGTCGGCCTGCGCCAACGCCGTCAGCCAGGCCAAATACTCGGGTTGGCGCTTACCGCGTTTGGGCGTCGTCAAGCTCAGCACCCTTGCGCCGCCCAGGGTTTGGCGTGCGCCAATATCGCGCAGCACCAGCCGGTCGTTTTCGGCCAGCCATAGCGGACGGTCGAGGATCAGTTCTGCCAGCCCATCACTGAGCAACGAAACACGTCCGGTGATATGGCTGGCGGCATGATGCAAATGCAGCGGCTGCCAGTGCTTTATCGGCAAATCCTTATCTAATGCCACCAGAATTCGTTCGGCGGCGATCGCCGGCTTTTGCGCCAGCAACCAATCGCCGCGGGCGACCTGCTCTTTGCTGACGTCACCGCTAATATTCAGCGCAATGCGCTGCCCAGCCTGCGCTTGCTCAGCCGGTTGGTTTTGCGCGTGCAAACCGCGCACCCGCACCGGCGCGTCAGCGCCGGTCAGCCACAGCGTATCGCCCACCGCGACCTGTCCCCCCAACGCGGTACCGGTTACCACCAGACCGGCGCCTTTCACGCTGAACGCGCGATCGACCGCCAGGCGGAAGCGGCGCGTTACCGCATGTTCGTCAGGCTGCAACGCCAGCAAATGGGCGCGCAGTGCGTCGATCCCCTGCGACTGCGGCGCGGCGGTGACAAACACCGGTGCCTGTGGCCAACCCTGGCGCGTCAGCTCCTCGTCAAGCTGCTGTCGAACCTCATCGACACGCGCTTCATCCACCCGATCGGCTTTGGTCAAGGCCACCGTCAGCGCCGGACGCCCGCTCAATCGCAATATCGCCAGGTGCTCGCGGGTTTGCGCCATGACGCCATCATCGCAAGCCACCACCAGCAAGGCATGGTCAATGCCGCCAACGCCCGCCAGCATATTGGCGAGGAATTTCTCGTGTCCCGGCACGTCGATAAAGCCCAACACCCGGCCATCGGGTTGCGGCCAGTAGGCATAACCCAGATCTATGGTCATGCCACGGCGTTTCTCTTCCGGCAGGCGATCCGCATTGATCCCGGAGATCGCTTGCAGCAGGGTAGTTTTGCCATGATCGACATGGCCGGCGGTAGCAATAATCATGCGCTCAGGGCCTCAATCAGCGCGTCTTCCTGCTCCAGACAGCGCAGATCGAGCCACAGCCTGCCGTCGTTAATGCGGCCTATCACCGGCTGCGGCAGCCGACGCCAGCGCTCTGCCAGCGCTTCCAGCGTTGCGCCACGGCCATCGAGCGGCGCAAAGGTCAAAGCATAGCTGGGCAGCCGATCGACCGGCAATGAACCGCTGCCAATCTGCGACCAGCAGGGTTCGGTACGCAGTTGGAATTGCCCGGCAAACTGCGGCGCCAGCGCCTGCAACAGGCGTTCGGCAGAGTCCTGCATCGCCTGCTGCGGGCGGGTCAATAGCCGCAGCGTCGGCAGCCGTTGTGCCAACAGTTCGGGCTGTTGATAAAGCCGTAAGGTCGCTTCCAGCGCCGCCAGCGTCAGTTTGCCAACGCGCAGCGCACGCTTCAGCGGGTGTTGCTGTAGCCGGGCGATCAGCGCCTTTTTGCCTACGATGATGCCGGCCTGCGGGCCGCCGAGCAGCTTGTCGCCGGAGAACGTCACCAAATCTACCCCGGCGGCGAGCAATCGCTGCGGCATGGGTTCTGCCGGCAGACCGTATTGCGCCATATCAATCAACGAGCCGCTGCCCAGATCGGTGGCGGTCGGCAAGCCATGCTCTGCGCCGAGCTGCGCCAGTTCGGCTTCCTCCACCGCGGCGGTAAAGCCCTGGATGCTGTAATTGCTGGTATGCACCTTCATCAGCAGCCCGGTCTGTTCATTAATCGCGTTGCGGTAATCTTTCAGGTGGGTGCGGTTGGTCGTGCCGACCTCCACCAGTTGGCAACCGGCCTGGCGCATGACATCCGGAATACGAAACGCGCCGCCAATTTCCACCAGTTCGCCACGTGACAC
This sequence comes from Serratia sp. OS31, assembly GCF_014164835.1. Classification (NCBI taxonomy): domain Bacteria; kingdom Pseudomonadati; phylum Pseudomonadota; class Gammaproteobacteria; order Enterobacterales; family Yersiniaceae; genus Serratia; species Serratia sp. OS31. Next base: position 31,816 of record NZ_JACJFQ010000013.1, read on the forward strand.
CACCACCTGCTTGCCGGGGGCGATCGCCGCCAGCATCAGCAGCACCGCAGCCGCATTGTTGTTGACGATGCAGGCGTCTTCCGCGCCGGTCAGTTGGCACAATAAATCCGCCACCGCGCGATCGCGGTGCCCACGGCCGGCACCGTCCAGATCGTATTCCAGCGTCACCGCCGCACTCATGGAATCTGTCACCGCCTCTATCACCGGCTGCGCCAGCAGGGCCCGGCCAAGGTTGGTGTGCAGCACGGTGCCGCTGAGGTTGAATACCGGCGCCAATGCCGGGCGCTGCCATTGCTCCAGCCCCGCGCTGAGCGCCTGTGCCCAGTCGCCGCACCAGTCGGGTAACCTTTGATGGTGCTTAATGGTTTCACGCGCCTGCAGTTGCAATTGACGCAGTAACTCGCCAATCAGCGTTTGTCCGTGCTGCGTAACCAGCGGTTCGATAGCGGGATCGCGCAGCAGGCGATCGATGGCGGGTAACTGGCTGTAAAGAAGCTGGGATTCAGTGCTCATGGTCGCTCGGTTTCAGTGTAGAGGTCTCGGCATCAAGTAAAACCCCGCCGCAGCGGGGTGAGGGAGATCAGGGGGGCAAGGTGCGGGCAAAGCTTTCGCGGGCAAACAGCCGTTCGGCCAGTTTGATCAGCGCCGGTCGCTCGACACACCAGTTGGGCATGATGCGGCGGAAATTCAGGTAGCCCAGCGCACAGCCGGTAGCGATATCCGCCAGCGTCAGCGCTTCGGCATTGAGCAACGTTTTTTCCTGCGCCAGTTTTTCCAGCGCATCCAGTCCGTGCGTCAGCTTGTCTCGCTGGCGCAAGATCCAGTTTTCGTCCTGTTTTTCCGACGCCCGCTTGCTCTCGCGAAACAGCGTGGCGGCAGCTTCCGTCACGCCATCGGCCAAGGCTTCCACCTGGCGTATCCGCAACGCGGCGGCGCGTTCGGCAGGTAAAAACGCCGGGGCCACGGACAACAGCTCGAGGTATTCGGCAATCACCCGCGAGTCGTAAAATACGGCGCCATCATCGGCCACCAGCACCGGCACTTTGGCCAAGGGGTTCAGCTCAACCACCCGGCTGCCCGGTTCATACGGCGGATCGTTAACGAATTCGAACGCCATTCCCTTTTCCAGCAGCATCACGGAAATCTTGCGGACAAAAGGGCTGGTGTAACTGCCAATAAGCTTCATCAGTCTTCCCCTCGGCTTGCAAACCACAAAGTTGTTATTGCACCGCCAGCGTGTCGATAACCTTCTGGACCAGCGCCTGGTGCGCTTCCGGCGTTTTGGCCGGCGACAGCATTTGCAGCGTCACCACCCGCTTGTTGAACACCGTCAGCATAATGGTAGACACCACCTTCTGCCCGCTGACGCTCTGCTCGGTGTCCAACCGATGGAACTTCTGCTTGCCGACGGTGAAATTCTCTTCTTTGGTGGTCCGAATATTTTGATAGCGATCGGCCAGTTCGGTGAGCATGCTCTGCGTCAGATCCTTGAGCATTTTATCGCTGCCGTTGAGCTTCATGCCGTCAGGCGGGATCACTTCGGAAGAGACGGTACTCTGGCGCGATTTCCCGTCGAGGAAGCGCTGAATGGTGGATTGGCTGTCGTTGACGATGCCGCTGTTTTCGGTCTGATCGCTAAAGCCCGGCGGCAGTTCAAAGGTAATCTTGCCCTTTTGCATCGAGACTTTCAGCCCCGGAGGCGGCGCTGGCGGGGTCTCGACCACCGGCGGTGGCGGTGCAGGCTGCGTGACGGTCGGTTTGGGATCCGGCTTTGGTATCTCCGGCTTGGTATCGTCCTTGTTGTCACAGGCCGCCAACCCAACCGCTAAAACAGCAACCGCAGTGAATTTCGCAATGGTCTTCAACATCGTCTGTCCCTTTTCCTTTCGCTTCGCGCGTCATTGCGTAAACGTAGCAACTCGCCCGGGCGAATGCCAGAATCCCCGTCCGAAATTACTCATCCGGTAAATGCTATGGACCGAATATATTCAGCCCATAGCAGAGTGCGCGGCGATCTTACGACCCCGGGAACAGGAACGGATTGATGCTGCTGCGGGCAAAGCCTTCGTCTTCCATTTTGGCGTCGAGCACCAGCGTGGCCAGATCGTCGGCGACGGCCTCAACCTGCGGGTCTTTTTCCTGATACAAAATCTTCAGGTAGGTACCGCAGTCACCGCAGCTTTCCGCTTTAACCGATGCCAGCTCGGTGCCCAGCGACCAATAGTTGAGATCGCGGGTCTGCTCACAGTTGCTGCATTTGATCCGCACCACGTGCCACTCGCTTTCGCACAGGTTGCAGTGCAAATAGCGCAGGCCGCTGATGGTGCCGATATGTACCACGCTGGAAACCGGGATGCTGCCGCACACCGGGCAGAATTGACGGTGTTCGCCGTACTCGGCGCGCGCCTTGCCGGGGATAAGGCTGGCCATCTGCGCCCAATAGAGCGACAGCGCGGCCCAGATGAACGGCGCTTTTTCGCTGCCGATCTTGCCGAAGTCCTGGTTAAGCAACGCGTCGGCCAACAATTCCAGCTCGTGCGCCGAGGCTTTTTCCAGGTTATCCAACACCGCCAGAATGTGTTCCGGCGCCTGCGGGCGCAGCTCGGCAATCAGCGATGTCAGCAACCGGTGCCAGTGTTGGCTACGCGGGAAAACGCTCAGATCCAGCGGCGGTTTGCCGCTGTCGGCCCCCTGTTGCAGAACTTCGGTAAGATCAAGCGTCAGCGGGTTGTCGTGCAACGCATGGTGCTGCGCTTCGGCCAGTTGGGCAGCAAAATTCAGGTAGTCGCCCAGCGGGTTGTCGATCGCCAGCTTACGCAGGCGTTCAGCGCGGCGGCTGTACAGGCTTTTCAGATTAGCGAAAAGTAACGGCGGGATGGTCTCCGCCGTTGTGGACTTCTCGCGCTGTGCCCCTAACTGCTCTTTAGGAACGATGCGGATGCTCATCAGGGTTTGTCTTCCTGTTGTTTCTCGCGGACCTCTCGGTACCAGCGCGGGTGATGTTTTTTAGCCCAGGCCGCCGGCACCCAGCCTTCCACCATCGCGGTAATGGTGCCTTTTACCCACAACGCGGCGTAAATGTGCACCATAATCACGATGATCAGACCAACCGCAGCCAGCGAATGCACCAGCAGCGCAATGCGGATCAGCGGTATCGGGAACGACGGCGCAAAGTAAGGCCGCCAGATCACCACACCGCTGGCCAACAGCAACACCAGGCTAATGATTGCCGCCCAGAATACGCACTTCTGACCGAAATTATAACGCCCAGTGTCACCCACTTCCTCGTTCATGGCGATTTTATGGATGTTTTTGGCCCAGACGATATCCTCGCGATTGATCAGATTATGCTTCCAATAGCGCAGGAACATCAGCAGGAAGGCCGCAAACATAATCACGCCGACAAAGGGGTGCAGAATGCGCGCCAGCTGCGGCGTACCGAAAATGTTCATCAACCAGTTGAAGGAGGGGAAAAAGAACCCCAGCCCGCTGATGGCGGCGAACACAAAGCAGAACGCCACGATCCAGTGGTTAATCCGCTCCGGCGCGCTGTAGCGCTGAATACGCTTTTCCTTCTTCATTTGCGCGTCTCCTCATCGTGCAGCTCGTCGTTGTCTTCCTCTTCGACGCGGTTTGGCCCGACGCCGACGTAGTGGAACACGCTCGCTGCAAAGGTGGCGGCAAAGCCGATGGCCGCCAGGGGTTTCCACACGCCTTTCCAGAACGTGACCGCCGGGCTGATGCTCGGGTTATCCGGCAAACCGTGATACAGCTGCGGTTTGTCCGCGTGGTGCAGCACGTACATGACGTGGGTGCCGCCAACGCCCGCCGGATCGTACAGACCGGCGTTCTGATAGCCACGGGTGTTCAGCTCGCTGACGCGATCGGCGGCGACCTGCTTCATCGCTTCCTTGGTGCCGAAGTGAATAGCGCCGGTCGGGCAGGTTTTCACGCAGGCCGGTTCCTGGCCGACATCAACGCGGTCGACGCACAGGGTGCACTTGTACACCCGATTGTCATCCTTGTTCATGCGCGGCACGTCGAACGGGCAACCGGCGATGCAGTAACCGCAGCCGATACAGTGCTCAGACTGGAAGTCGACGATGCCGTTGGCGTACTGGATGATCGCCCCTTCCGATGGGCAGGCCTTCAGGCAGCCCGGGTCGGCGCAGTGCATGCAGCCGTCCTTGCGGATCAGCCACTCCAGCTTGCCGTTTTCCTCCACTTCGGAGAAGCGCATCACCGTCCACGACTTGGCGGTCAGATCGGCGGGGTTATCGTAAACCCCGACGTTGTGCCCGACTTCGTCGCGAATGTCGTTCCATTCGGAACAGGCCACCTGACAGGCTTTGCAGCCGATACAGGTGGTGACATCGATCAGTTTGGCCACTTCTTCCTGGTGGTCACGGGCGCGCGGCGCCGGCGTGAAACCATTGGTGGCGGATTTACGAATGATGTCCTGAGATTGCATTGCCATAATTCGTCTCCGTTACACCTTTTCCACGTTAACCAGGAACGCCTTGAACTCTGGCGTTTGCGTGTTGGCGTCGCCGACAAACGGCGTCAGCGTGTTGGCGATAAAGCCTTTCTTGGCCACCCCTTCGTAACCCCAGTGGATCGGGATGCCGATAGTGTCGACCTCCTGGCCGTGCACCTGCAGGGTACGGATACGCTTGGTCACCACCGCCTTGGCCTTGATGTAGCCACGGTTGGAGCTGACCTTCACGGTATCGCCGTGCTTAATGCCCTTTTTCTCCGCCAGTTTTTCGCCGATTTCCACGAACTGCTCCGGCTGCGCGATCGCATTGAGCAACGCGTGCTTGGTCCAGTAGTGGAAGTGCTCGGTCAGACGATAGGTGGTGCCGACGTAAGGGAACTTGTCGGATTTGCCCATCGCTGCCAGGTCGTCCTTGAACACGCGCGCCGCCGGGTTGGACACCACGTTCGGGTGCAACGGGTTGGTGCCGAGCGGCGTTTCGAATGGCTCGTAGTGTTCCGGGAACGGTCCTTCGGCCATTTTGTCGGTGGCGAACAGGCGCCCCATGCCTTCCGGCTGCATGATGAACGGCCCGACGTCACTGCCGGGTGCGGCGGCGCTGTAGTCCGGGATATCCACCCCGCCCCACTTGGCACCGTCCCACTCCAGCAACTGACGTTTTGGATCCCAAGGCTTGCCCTGTGGGTCCGCCGAAGCGCGGTTGTACAGGATGCGGCGGTTAAGCGGCCATGCCCAGGCCCACCCCAGCGTATTGCCGAGGCCGGACGGATCGGCGTTATCGCGGCGCGCCATCTGGTTGCCGGCCGGCGTCCAGCTACCGGCGAAGATCCAGCAACCGCTGGCGGTGGTGCCGTCATCGCGCAGATGAGCAAAGGTGCTTAGCTGCTCACCCTTTTTCGCCAGCACTTTGCCGTCGGCGTCGAGAATGTCCGCCAGTGCCTTACCGTTGCTCTCCATCGCCACTTCTTCGGCAGCAGGGTTGTCCGGCGTCAGGTAATCCCAGCTCATGTTCAGCACCTGTTCCGGCACCGCACCGCCGTCGCGCGCATACATCTCGCGCAGACGGGTGAAGATGCCCGCCAGGATTTCGCCGTCGTTCAGCGCTTCGCCAGGGGCATCGGCGCCCTTCCAGTGCCACTGCAGCCAGCGGCCGGAGTTGACGATCGAGCCGTTTTCTTCGGCAAAGCAGGTGGACGGCAGGCGGAACACTTCGGTTTGGATCTTCGACGAATCAACGTCGTTGAACTCGCCGTGGTTCTGCCAGAAGTTCGAGGTCTCGGTGTTAAGCGGATCTATGGTCACCAGGAACTTCAGTTTGGACAGGGAAGCCACGACCTTGTTCTTGTTCGGGAACGACGCCACCGGGTTGAAACCCTGGCAGAAGTAACCGTTGACCTTGCCTTGTGACATCATCTCGAAGTACTGCAGTACGTCGTAGCCTTTGTCCCACTTCGGCAACCAGTCAAAGCCCCAGCTGTTGTCCTTCTGCGCCTTGTCGCCGTAGAAGCTCTTCATCAGGCTGACGAAGAATTTCGGGTAGTTGCCCCAGTAGTTCACCTGGCCCGGCAGCAGCGCCTTCGGCGTGTTGGCTTTCAGGTAACTGTCGAGATCCGGTTGCTTATCCGACGGCAACGTCATGTAGCCCGGCAGGCTCTGCGACAGCAGACCCAGATCGGTCAGGCCCTGAATATTGGAGTGGCCGCGCAGCGCGTTAACGCCGCCGCCCGCCATGCCCATGTTGCCGAGCAGCAGCTGGATCATCGCCATGGTACGAATGTTCTGTGCGCCGACCGAGTGCTGAGTCCAGCCCAGGGCGTACAGGAACGACGCGGTTTTATCCGCCGCGCAGGTTTCGGCGATGTATTCACACACCTGGAGGAAGTCTTCCTTCGGCGTGCCGCAGATGTTGGTCACCACGTCCGGCGTATAACGACTGACGTGCTCCTTGAGCAGGTTCCAGACGCAGCGAGGATCTTGCAGCGTGACGTCGCGCTTGGCGAAGCCGTTCTCGTCGAACTGGTAGTTCCAGGTGGTTTTATCGTATTTGCGGTTTTCCGCGTCATAGCCGCTGAACAGGCCGTCGTCGAAGGCAAAGTCTTCCCGCACCAGCAGGCTGGCGTTGGTGTAGGCCTCAACGTATTCGCGGTTGATTTTGTTGTTGGTCATCAGGTACAGCAACACGCCCGACAGGAAAGCAATGTCGGTCCCGGAACGGATTGGCGTATAGAAATCCGCTACCGATGCAGTACGGGTAAAGCGCGGATCGATAACGATCAGCTTGGCTTTATTGTGAATTTTGGCTTCCATCGCCCAGCGGAACCCCACCGGATGCGCTTCCGCCGCATTACCGCCCATGACGATAATCAGATTCGCGTTCTTGATATCAACCCAGTGGTTGGTCATCGCACCGCGACCAAATGTTGGAGCAAGACTTGCTACCGTTGGTCCGTGTCAGACACGCGCCTGGTTGTCTACGGCAAGCATGCCGAGAGCGCGACTAAATTTTTGCGATAAATAACCGGTTTCGTTGCTGGCGGCAGAGGCGCACAGCATGCCGGTGCTCAGCCAACGGTTGACGGTAACGCCCTGTTCGTTGGTTTTGATGAAATTGGCGTCACGGTCTTCTTTCATCAGCTTGGCGATGCGGGTGAAGGCGTCGTCCCAGCTGATGCGTTGCCATTTGTCCGAACCTGGCGCACGGTATTCCGGGTACTTGAGGCGGCTTTCGCTGTGGATGAAGTCGACCAGGCCGGCGCCTTTCGGGCAAAGCGCACCGCGGTTGACCGGGTGATCCGGATCCCCTTCAATGTGGAAAATGCTTTCTTTGGCGTTTTTGGCGCCATCACCAAGGCTGTACATCAACAGCCCACAGCCGACGGAACAATACGTACAGGTATTACGGGTTTCGCGCGCGCGCAGCAGTTTGTACTGCCGGGTCTCCGCCAACGCCACTTCAGGGGCAAAGCCCAGCGCAGCTACCGTCGTTCCTGCCATACCGCCAGCGCAGATCTTAAAGAACTGCCTTCTGCTGACCTGCATGGGGGTCTCCTTTCACTCTCGATTGTCACATTGTTTCAAATGGCGCTTTCCCCCTCGAAGCGGGAAGCGCTAAAATTACTGTTGTTTTTGCGGTGGCAATATTACCACAGCGTGTATGTGGTTGTTACAAACAGGTGCCAGTTAAGTGAACAATATAAACTCAGACCAACACATAAATGAGACCTCGCTCACAGGGGTGACTCAGGCTCAGGTTTATCAACGCGGGCAACTCGCCACCGCACAGCCGGATTGGCTGGCGGAAGAGGTTCCGGTCGCGCTGGTCTATAACGGCATCTCTCACGTGGTGATGATGTGCACACCCAAAGATCTTGAGGCGTTCGCCCTGGGCTTTTCCCTGTCGGAAGGCATCATCGAATCGCCACGCGATATCTACAGTATAGAGATTAACCAAACCTGTAACGGACTGGAGGTGCAAATAGAGCTTTCCAGTCGCCGCTTTGCCGGTTTGAAGGAGCGTCGTCGCGCCATGGCAGGCCGTACCGGTTGCGGCGTATGCGGTATTGAACAATTGGCGGACATTTTCCGTCCGCTGCCTGCACTGCCGTTCAGCCAGACTTTTTCCCTGAATAATCTCGACTCCGCATTGAAACAGCTGCGAGAAGTACAGGAAGTTGGGCAGTTGACCGGTTGCACCCATGCCGCCGCCTGGTTATCTCCACAGGGTGAAGTACTTGGCGGATGCGAAGACGTGGGCCGTCATGTCGCCCTGGACAAGCTGCTCGGCGTACGTGCCAAACAGGGCTGGTCTCAGGGCGCGGTATTAACGTCCAGCCGTGCCAGTTATGAAATGGTGCAGAAGGCCGCGATGTGCGGCGTGGAAATTTTGTTCGTGGTGTCTGCGGCAACCTCGCTGGCCGTGGAAATCGCCGAGCGCAGCAATCTGACGCTGGTCGGCTTCAGCAAACCCGGCCGCGCCACGGTGTTTACCCACCCACAGCGCCTGGTTGATCAGATTAAACCCACACTGCAAGTAGGGCATTGATAATCATTTTCAATATCATTTAAATAACTATAATGATCCGACTGCTTACGCGGTGCTCACAACATTGCGCCGCCCATACACCACTGGAGATGATGATTATGAGTTATTCACTGCCATCCCTGCCGTACGCCTACGACGCACTGGAACCGCATTTCGACAAGCAGACGATGGAAATCCATCACACCAAACATCACCAGACCTACGTTAACAACGCCAACACCGTACTGGAAGCCTACCCAGAGCTGGCGCAATACAGCGTTGAAGAACTGATCCAGGATCTGGATAAAGTGCCTGCTGACAAGCGCACCTTCATGCGTAACAACGCCGGCGGCCACGCTAACCACAGCCTGTTCTGGAAAGGCCTGAAAACCGGCACCACGCTGGGTGGCGATCTGAAAGCCGCTATCGAGCGTGATTTCGGCAGCGTAGAGAAATTCCAGGAAGAGTTCGAGAAAGCCGCAGCGACCCGTTTCGGTTCTGGTTGGGCCTGGCTGGTGCTGAAAGGCGACAAACTGGCCGTGGTGTCTACCGCTAACCAGGACAGCCCGCTGATGGGCGAAGCCGTTGCCGGCGCTTCAGGTTTCCCAATCGTGGGCCTGGACGTGTGGGAACACGCTTACTACCTGAAATATCAAAACAAACGTCCAGACTACATCAAAGCATTCTGGAACGTGGTTAACTGGGATGAAGCGGCAGCACGCTTCGCAGCGAAGAAGTAATTCGCCCCCGGTTGTGAAGATGCCCGCGTAATGCGGGCATTTTTTTGCCCAAAATCCGCTAAAGTTTAACCGCCCTTTGCCGATGATTTGTTCAATTGACGTTCGCCCGGAAAGGAAAATCATTATGGCGGCATTGCAAACACTGGCAGGAAAGTTCGTACATCTCACCGTGGGTAAAAAGCTCGGCCTCGGTTTTGGCCTGATGCTGTTACTGACGGCCATTATCGCCGGAACCGGCGCACAGTATCTGCATACCATCGAATCCCGCGCCGATCGCATCGACTTCAGCAACAGGTTGAATGACGAGATCAATCAAGCCAAATACAACCGTGCGCTGTTCGGCCAAACCTATAAGCCTGAATACCTGAAAAATAACCGCACCAGCATCGAGAACGCGGTGAAGATGATTAACCAGGGCCAGGACCTGGACTGGGATCCCCAAAGCCGCAAAGACCTGCAGCGTTTGATGGAGCTGATCGGCCACTACCAGCAGCAGCAAAACGCTTTCGAGAAGGCGGTCGCGGCAAAGGATGCCGTGCGCCAAAGCTGGAACATGTCGGAAGTGCAAGACAGCCTGAATCAGGTAGAGCGTCAGCTTACCAATGGCGACCTGCAGCTGGCCTTCATTCAGTTGAACCAAAAACTGACCCTGGTGCGCTACGGCGCGCGCGGCCTGTTGTTGAGCCTGAGCAGCGAGTCCGAAGCCCCGCTGGTCGCGGCGATAGATGATGCCCGCAGCGCGGCCAATGCGCTCAGCCGGCGGCTTAATGACGCTCAGCGCCCTCTGCTCCAACCGCTGCTGACCGCGCTTGATGATTACAAGAACCGTATCCAGGCCTACTTGCCGGCTTATCAACAGGAGCAAAACATCAGCCAACAGCTGGGCAACAGCGCGCAGGAGGTCGGTACGCTGGTCAACGCCTTTATGCAGGATGAACTGACGCAAACCCATAACGATATCAACGCCGCGCAGCTGCAAATGGGCATCACCACGCTGGTTGCCATCATTGCCGGGCTGCTGATCGCCTGGCGCATCACGTTGCAAATCACCCGACCGCTGCAAAGTACGCTGGCGCTGGCGGAACGCATTGCCAGTGGCGATCTGCGGCAGGCGCAGACCAGCACCCGTCGCGATGAGCTGGGGCAGTTGCTGAATGCCGTGGCGGCGATGAGCCAGAACCTGCGCGACATGATTGAGAAAATCCAGATGGGCGTCAGCCAGGTGTCCACCGCCGCCGCGGAGATTGCCGCAGGCAATACCGATTTGTCCTCCCGCACCGAGCAACAGGCCGCTGCGGTGGAAGAAACCGCCGCCAGCATGGAACAGCTCACCGCCACGGTGAAACAGAACGCCGAAAACGCCCATCACGCCAATCAGCTGGCCACGGACGCCTCACAAACCGCCCAGCAAGGGGGCAAACTGGTGGAAAACGTCGTCAGCACCATGCGCGACATTTCCAGCAGTTCGCAGCGGATAGCCGAAATTACCACCCTGATCAACGGCATTGCCTTCCAGACCAATATTCTGGCGCTCAATGCGGCAGTGGAAGCGGCGCGTGCCGGTGAACAAGGCCGTGGCTTCTCGGTGGTGGCCAGCGAAGTACGCAACCTGGCGCAGCGCAGCGCCCAGGCGGCAAAAGAGATCGAAGGGTTGATTACCGAGTCGGTCAGCCGGGTACAGACCGGCACCACCTTGGTGGAAAACACCGGCAATACCATGGAGCAAATCGTCCTGTCGGTCACCCATGTGCGCGACATCATGGCGGAGATCGCCGCCGCCTCCGACGAGCAGACTCGCGGTATTGCCCAAATTGGCCAGGCGATTGTGGAAATGGATCACACTACTCAGCAGAACGCCGCGTTGGTGGAAGAGTCTGCCGCCGCAGCCGACTCGCTGGAAGAACAGGCGGAGATACTGCTGCAAAGCGTCTCGGTATTCCGTCTGGCGGAGCTTTCTGCACCGGCCCCCGTGAAAGGGGCGGTGGCCAAGGCGCCAGCGATGAAAAAGCCGACGGCCAGCGCCGAAGCGGAAGATAACTGGACCACCTTCTGACCCTCAGCCGCCTGAACCTCTCGGGCGGTTATTGTTCCCCCCGGCCAACTCAGGCTATGCTGAACCTTCGAAGCGAGACATGGAGGCGCATATGCATCACCCTGAGGTTTACATCGGTACCGTTCAGCCTTACGAGGGCGGGCGGCCGAGCGGCATCGCCAAACGCCAGGTAGAAGGTGTCATCAAGCTGACGCCACTCGGCCTGGAAGGCGATGAGCAGGCGGAGAAAAGCTATCACGGCGGGCCGGATCGCGCGCTGTGTCACTATCCCCGTGAGCATTATCAACACTGGCGCGAACAGTTCCCAACGCAGGCGGAACTGTTCACCGCGCCGGCCTTTGGCGAAAACATTTCCACTCAGGGGCTGACCGAACACAACGTGTTTATGGGCGACATCTTCCGCTGGGGCGACGCGCTGATCCAGGTCACCCAACCCCGCTCTCCCTGCTTCAAGCTCAACTACCATTTTGATATCGACGACATCTCGGTGCTGATGCAACAAAGCGGCCGCTGCGGCTGGCTGTACCGCGTGATCTCCGCCGGTAAAGTCAGTGGCGATCGCCCGTTGGAACTGGTGACTCGCAGCAGCGATGTCTCGGTCGCCGAGGCGATTGGCATCGCCTGGCATATGCCGTTTGATGAAGAGCAATATCGCCGCCTGCTGGCGGTGGCCGGGCTGTCCGCCAGCTGGAGTAAAACCATGCTGACGCGCATCAGTGAACACCGTATTGAAGACTTTAATCGCCGCTTGCTGGGCCGCTGAAAAACAGCTGCCGGGAATGAAAAACGTGGCGCAGGAGACTGCGTTAAGCATTTTTACCGGCCTATACTGTGATGCAACCCAACCGGCAACCCCTTTCAGGCAGGAGCAAAGCTATGACCTCCCCATCTCATTCGATCCACCATGCCGCAGCCGTTGGCTATCAGGCCAATTCCGATCGCTACGTTAAAGGGCGACCGGATTACCCACCGGAAATTGCCGCTTGGCTGCGCGATACCCTCGGCCTGCATGCCGGTATGACGGTGATCGATCTCGGGGCCGGCACCGGCAAATTCACGCCCCGCCTGCTGGAAACCGGCGCTCAGGTGATCGCCGTCGAACCTGTGGCGCAGATGTTGGAAAAGCTGTCGATTGCGCTGCCGCAGGTGAAAACATTGGCGGGCACCGCGGAGTCGATCCCGCTGCCGGATGAATCAGTGGACGCCGTGGTCTGCGCGCAGTCCTTCCACTGGTTTGCCACGCCGCAGGCGTTGGCCGAGATAAAGCGTATTCTCAAACCCGGCGGCAAGCTTGGCCTGGTATGGAACATGCGCGATGCGCGCGTAAGTTGGGTACGTAAGCTGAACCAGATTGTTGATCGACACGAAGGCGACGCCCCGCGTTTTTACACCGGAGAATGGCGTAAGCTTTTCCCGTTCAAAGGGCTGGATGCGCTGCAGGAGCAGGTATTTATGCTCGCCCACCAGGGTGCGGCAGAAGATGTGATTTATAACCGGGTGCGTTCCACCAGCTTTATCGCTGCCTTGCCGCCCCAGCAGCAGGAAGAAGTGATTGAGCAGATCCGCCAACTGGTGGCAGAAGAAGAGGAATTGCAGGGCAAAGAAAACCTGACCGTGCCCTATCAGACCAAGGCGTATTTCACCACCAAGCTATGAAAGCCGGGCGCCATTGACGGCGCCCTGGCGATCAGAAAGCTTTTCTGGCGTAGCCGGTGACCACTTTCAGGCCCATTTCACGGCCCAGAGCGGTCATTGGGTGCACCACGATCAGGCCGCGCACGTTTTTCTTCAACGAGCCCATATCCGCCTGTTCTTTTTTGGTAATTTCACGACTGAACGGCAGTTGGCTCAGCTTTTGCGCTTCTGCGCTCAGCTTTTCAACACGTACGCCTTTCAGGCGCTCGATTTCTGCCGCCAGCTTCTCTTTTTCTTTGGTGTGCTGGGCAATCAGATCGAGATTGCCCTGTTGGATCACCAGGGTGTCTTTGTGGTTCAGTGCGTCCAGCAGGTCGCTAAGGCGCTTAATCTCTGCCTTTTCTATCTCTTTCATGGTTTCTGGCCTGTTGTGCCTGTCGGCACGCTAATCAATGATGCCCACATTGTAGCAAAATGCGCGCGTCGTTACCCGTCTTGCGCAATGCCCGGCGGCAAGCCACTCATCTCGCAGGCTTTGGCCCCCACGCGCGCCAGCGCCTGGCTGTAGCGCGCATTAAACGGATAACAACAGGAGAGCCGCAGCGCATTACGATAGCGGCCGCTGGGAGAATAAAGCGTGCCGGGCGTCAGGCAGATCTGCTCCTCCAACAACTGGTGGAACAACGCTACGCTGTCGACCCCGTCCGGAAACTCCACCCAGAACACAAATCCCCCCGCCGGTTGCGTGGCTCGCGTGCCGCGAGGAAAGTGACGCGCAATCAACCCTCGCGCCTCATCCACCTGGGCCGCATAGCGCTTGCGCAGGTTACGCAGATGGTGATCGTAACCGCCGGTTTCCAGGAACATCGCCAGAGTTTCCGACAGCAACTGCGACTCGGACATCGACGAAACCGCTTTCAGCTTGCGCAACGCGTCGTTGAAACGTCCGCCGCTGATCCAGCCGATGCGAAAATCCGGCGCCAGCGTCTTGGTAAAGCTGGAACAAAACAGCACCCAACCGTCGCGGTCGAATGATTTCACCGCCGGGGAGAGCGCGCCTCCGAACTGGATCTCAGCGTACAGCCCGTCCTCAATTAACGGCACCTGATGATCGTTCATCAGCCGCGCCAGGCGTTTTTTCGCCGCCAGCGGCATGGTGTAGCCCAACGGGTTTTGCACCGTCGGCATGGCAATTACCGCGTTCAACCGTTTCTCGTTCAGCAACAGTTCCAGCGCGTCCAATGACAGGCCGTGTTGCGGATCGGTGGGGATTTCCAGCGCTTTCAGCCCCAGACTGGCCAGCAGCGGCAGCAGGTAAAAATAGGTCGGTGATTCCAGCCCGACGCAATCGCCCGGTTTGGTGGTTACCCGCAGCGCCAGTTGCAATGCTTCCATGCAACCGTGCGTCAGCGTGATATCACCCGGCTCCAGCAGCATACCCAGCGTCATCGAACGCCGCGTGATCTGCTGGCGCAGCCGCAAACTACCGGGCGGCAGCGCGTACTGACCGATCAGGTTCGGCTGGCGACGCAGCTGCGATGAAAGCATCCGCCCCAATTTCCCGCCGGGGTAAAAATCCGAGGTCTGTGGGCAGGCCAGCGAAAGGTTGGTGAATGCCGGGTTCTGCTGGGCGGCAAACACGGTGTCGATCAAGGCCAGCACATCGTCCGCCGGTGGCTCTATTCGGCTGCTGGTCGGCAAGGCGGCCTTCAACGCCGGCAGAGTGTTGCACACATAAAACCCCGACTGTGGCCGCGCTTCTATCAACCCACGATCTTCCAGCGTGCGGTAAGCCGCGACCACGGTATTGATGCTGACGCTGTGAGTTTGCGCGCAGCGACGCACCGAGGGTAAACGGCTGCCGGGCAGCAGCGTGCCTCGGCGAATGGCTTCTGCCAGCGTATCCGCCAGCTGTTGGTAGCGCGTTTCCGGCATTTCATCGAGCAGGGTCACAGTTTGTCTCCAGGCAATGGGTACAGTTTAATATTGATGTAACTGTATCCATAACAATAACTGGTTTTTGGTTCTGTCACCATCCATCGGCAGGTTTTATGCTGGTTCCCTTGCTCCCCCAGCCCTGTGAGGAACCCATTATGCTGGACTCCGCCTTTATCAGTTATGTCACCGTCATGTCGATCACCCCAGGCCCCAACAACCTGCTGCTGGCGTCGTCCGGCGTAAATTTTGGCCTGCGTCGCACTCTGCCGATGGTTTTTGGCATCAGCGTCGGCTGCGCAGTGCAGTTGGCCCTGACCACCACCCTGCTGGCGCTGATTTTGAGCTGGGCCGGCATGATCCGTTTTCCGCTGGCGGTGATCGGCTGTACCTATCTGCTGTGGCTGTCCTGGAAGCTGTTCAAAGCGGCATCGCCAGACGGCAAGCAGCAAGCGCAGCCGATGCGCTTAATCAACGGGGCGTTATTCCAGGCGGTCAATCCCAAAGCCTGGCTGATGGCCATTAACGTCGCCATTCTGTTCACCCCGCGGGAAGGGGCCAGCCTCGGTCATACTTTGATGATTATTGCTGCCTTTACTGCGCTGAACATTCCATGCGTGTTGGTCTGGGCGGTGTTGGGCGATCGCCTGCGTGATGCGCTGCGAGTGACCTGGAAATTGCGGTTGTTTAACGGTGTGATGGCGGGATTGATGGCAGCCACGGCACTGTGGCTGCTGTTCGACGAGTGGCGCGCGGCCTTTGCCTAACTGCGGCCGAGAGGAGAGAGCCGGGACGGTTGTTTGGCGCCGATACCGGCTATCAGATCGGTGACGGAAAGCACCATTGTGGAACGCAGCACCTGCTGGTAGCGCTGGCGCTGCATGGCGATCAGCGACTCTTCCGCTTCGCCGGGCTGCAGGAAGGTCGGCACCGGCGGCAACGCGGTCACGCAGTGCAGCTCGCCGAACGGCCCGAGGATTTCATCATCGACAAAGCGGTATTCTGTCCCGTCGTGATTCAGCTCTTCACGCATCGCCATCAGCAACTCGGCATCTTCGTATTCGTGGCGGGAGATCACTCCCAGCCCGTACATCAGCTTCAGGCGTACCGACAACTCCCCCAGCGGACCGGCACCGGACAATAGCGGTTCGACGGCATACTTCACCGCATAATCGTCCTTGCGAAACACCTGCACCACCAGTACGTTGAGCGCTTCCGCCAGCAGCTCTACCGCCGCTATCAGGAAACTGCGCACCGTCTTGCCTGCGTTCAGCCTTTCCAGAACCTTATTTTCAAATGCCTGTGCTTCTTCCATCGTCGCTTTTCGAATGGCCTGGGTCGCGCCGTCAATGCCGAAGTCGGGGTGTAAGGGCGCAACTTGCTGCGCCCGTGAATTCATCATGCTGAATCTACTTTTGCATGGCGTTATACACAGCAACAGCCTGTTCTACAACCTCGCTTTCCGCCGGCAGGCCGGAAATTTGCGCCAGCGCCGCTTTTGGTCCCAGTTTGGCTAACAGTTCCACCAGCTCTTGGGCCTGCGGATCCTGCTCGCTGCGGTAGCTCATGGCGGCGGCGATGCCCTGAATCAGGTTCGCGTGCGGCAGGCCGTATTCCAAAGTGCCCAACAGCGGTTTGATCAGACGATCGCCCGCGCTCAGTTTGCGCAGCGGTTGGCGGCCCACGCGCTCAACGTCGTCGTGCAGATACGGGTTCTCAAAGCGACTGAGGATTTTATCGATATAAGCGGCATGCTTGGCGGCGTCGAAGCCATAGCGTTTGATCAGCACCGCCCCGCTCTCTTCCATCGCCCCTTTCACCACGCGGCGGATCGCCGGGTCCAGAATGGCATCGCGAATGGTCTGCAGACCGGCCTGTTGGCCAAGATAAGCGGTGATGGCATGACCGGTATTGAGCGTGAACAGTTTGCGCTCGACAAAGGCCATCAGGTTATCGGTCAGCTCCATGCCGGCGATCGCCGGTGGCTGGCCCTTGAACTGGGTCTGGTCGACAATCCACTCGCTGAAGGTTTCCACCGTCACTTCCAGCGGATCGCTGCTGCCTGCTTCCGCCGGCGGCACAATGCGGTCAACCGCCGAGTCGACAAAGCCGACATGCTGCTCGACCCACGCCTGCTCATCCTGCGGCAACGCATCAAACACATGTTGTTTTAACTGGCTGGTGCCGCGCACCATGTTCTCGCAGGCAATGATGTTCAGCGGTTGGTTGTTGCCCTGCTGATGACGCTTGATCAGCCCTTTGGCGATCGTGCCGGCAATTTTACCCAGGATCTGCGGGCCTACGGCGGTCGTCACGATATCCGCTTCGGCGATCAGCGCTACCGCCTCTTCACTGCCGCTGTTCACTGCGCTGACGTTGTTGACCGGCTCGACCCGCTCCTGCTCGCCGACCACGTGAACCTGGTAGCTTTTACGGCTGTTCAACAGATCCAACACCGTCTGGTTAACATCGGCAAAAGTCAGTTCGGCCTGTGCGTCCGCCAGCAGCTTGCCGATAAAACCACGCCCAATATTTCCCGCACCGAAATGTAATGCTTTCATATTCCTACCTTTCTAATGTCGAAGGGTGCAGCAAGCTGCACCCCTTAAAATGATTCTGTTATCCGGCTTTTTTGCCGCTGAGCAGGTCCAGCACTTCCTGCCGGCTTGTGGTATGCGCCAGCCGCTCGATGACGCCGTCGTCGTCCAGGGCATTGGTCAGGCTGGTGATCACCTGAATATGTTCGTTGTTGCGTGCGGCGATACCGATAACCAGCCGTGCCACCTCGTCCTCTTCATCGCCAAAGCGCACGCCTTGCGGGTACTGGCAGAACACCACGCCGGTGCGCAACACCCGGTCCTTGGCTTCGATGGTGCCGTGCGGCACGGCGATCGACTCGCCCAGGTAGGTTGAGGTGAGTTTTTCACGCTCCAGCATCGCCGCGACGTATTCCGGCTCAACGTAGCCCCCTTTGACCAACTGCTCGCCGGCGAAGCGGATCGCCTGCTCTTTGTCGCCGGCCTGCAGATTAAGGAACACGTTGCTTTCGCTCAGTTTGAACAGGTTTTGCTCGGTGGCCTCAAAGCTGTCGTCAAGCGTGCTGATGACTTTCTGCTGGTTATCGGTGGTTTTATTGGCCGCCACCAGGCGCTCGGTCAGATCGTTATACAGCTTGCTGTCGAGGAAATTGGTCAGCGAGATGTGCTGCGCCTGTGGCGCATGACGCATCGCGCGCTCAGTCAGGTCACGGTGAGTGATCACCAGATCCACATCATCCGGCAGGTTGTTGATGGCGCTGTTGGTCACGGAGATATTTTTCAGCCCGGCGTCCGCCACTTTTTTGCGCAGCACCCCAGCCCCCATAGCACTGGACCCCATGCCCGCATCGCAGGCAACGATGATCTTACGCACCGTGGTCAGGTCACCATCGACGGCTGCATGAGCCGCAGCACCGCCCTTAGACTCAGATTTCATCGCCTGTACGCGGCGAGTGGCCTCTTCCAGATCATCCTCTTCTTTCGCTTTCGAGGTTTTCAGCAGGAAGCCGGCAACCACAAAGGACACCGCGAACGCTGCGGCGATCGCCGCCAGGTTGGCGAAGTAAGCGCCCTTAGGGGTCATTGCCAATACCGCCAGAATCGAACCAGGAGAAGCCGGAGACACCAGACCGCCGTTGAGCAGGGTCAGCGTGAACACGCCGGTCATACCGCCCAGGATCACCGCCAGCAGCAGGCGTGGATTCATCAGCACGTACGGGAAGTAAATTTCGTGGATACCACCGAAGAAGTGGATGATCGCGGCACCGCCGGCAGACTGTTTGGCACTGCCGCGGCCAAAGAACATGTAGGCCATCAGTACGCCCATACCCGGGCCTGGGTTGGCTTCAATCAGGAAGAAGATGGATTTACCGGTTTCGGTCGCCTGCTGGATGCCCAACGGCGAGAAGATACCGTGGTTGATGGCGTTGTTCAGGAACAGGATTTTCGCCGGCTCCACGAAGATCGACGCCAGCGGCAGCAGGTTGTTGGTCACCATGATGTTCACGCCGGTAGCCAGGATATGTGACAACCCTTCGACCAGCGGGCCAATGGCCATAAATGCCAGAATAGCCAGCAGCATGCCGATAATGCCGGCGGAGAAGTTGTTCACCAACATCTCAAAGCCGCTTTTGATTTTGCCGTCTACCCAGCGGTCAAAATGCTTGATCGCCCAGCCGCCCAGCGGACCGGCAATCATGGCGCCGAGGAACATCGGCATATCCGCCCCGACAATCACGCCCATGGTGGTGATAGCGCCCACCACCCCACCGCGATCGCCCCCCACCAGGCGACCACCGGTAAAACCGATCAGCAGCGGCAGCAGGTAAGTGATCATTGGGCCTACCAGTTTGGCTAAGGTTTCGTTCGGCAGCCAACCGGTAGGAATGAATAACGCGGTGATGATACCCCAGGCGATAAAGGCGCCAATGTTGGGCATCACCATGTTGCTTAAGAAGCGGCCAAAGTTTTGAACTTTGACTTTGATGTCTGGTGAAAACATAAAACACACCCCTATTGTTACGCGCTGACAATAAGAGCGCGTGATTATTGTTGTTACGATCCAGCCATGTTGTCGCTGTATGCGAAATGGACTCTATCACGCGGTTTTTACCGTGCGAACTTCACGGATTTTTTGTGACAAACATCACACTACAACCCCCATCAACCGGGCAGTTATAGTGATCACGATCACATTTACTCAGTGTAAAAAAGCCACAACGAGAACAAAAATCGCTTAAATGCCCATTAAATGTGATATTAATCACATTTTTCTGATGCGTGTTTGTTTTTAAATTGTGACATTGATCACAATCTATTTTTCGGTGGCTACCGAATCCTGGCTTGGGGGTGTTCTTCCCTGTGAGCATTCATCCCGTCGGGAAATAGCGGTGTGATGAATGAAAGAAAACTACATGTCGGAAATCGATGATTAATTGAAGTGTAGTACAGAAGCGTGGTGCAAGAAGTGAGCAAGCCGTTGGAAAGTCACAGGGGAATGGCAGAAGCCGGAATGCCGGCCTCTGCGTTTGGAGATTACTGAGTAACGCTGGAGACGACTTTTTGTGCGTTAAGTAAATCCTGCTGCTTGGCCACCAGATTCGACATCATGGTGTTGTACTGCGTTGCCTGCTGGGAAGTACGGAACTGCACGCCGTTATTGTTAAACGCTACCTGATTACCCTGGGCACGCAGGAAATCCCCCACCTGAACCAGATCCTGAACGAAGCTGGCCGTGGTCGGAATCACCGGCATCAGCGCATTGGCCGGCCCGGTAACAATCTTGTCGTACGCCTGGTTATACACGGCTTTCAGATCGTCAGGTTGCTTCAGCGCGGCCCGGGCGGTATCCGCCTGCGACTTGGCTGACTGGATTTGCTGCCCCAGCAGGTTCAGCGCCCCAACGGACTGTTGCAGCGTATCACGCTTGCTCATGTAGTCCTGTGCGGCGCGGATCTGGTTAATCTGATCCAACGCCGGCGTCAGACTGGCATCCAGTGACTTGGACAACTGCTGAGAAAAACCGACCAGGATGGCGTAATCACCGGCATAGTTGCCGAACTTCTGTTTCTGATCTTCGCTCAGCGTCGGGATTTTCGCGCCGCTGCGCATCACCGAATTCTGGATGTAATCAATAAACGCCTTGCGTTGTTCCGGCTCTTTATCGCCGCAGGCGGTCAATTGCATGACCACCAACAATGCCAATACCGGGGCCAACCAACGCGCGAAAACTCTGCTCTTGATCCCTACCGCCATGTGACATAACTCCTGTTATAAACCTGCTTTTTCATCGGACTCCGTCCCTTTTGCTGCACTCCTTGCGCCTATAAGAATAGATCAACTGAATGCGATTCGATACGCGATTCACCTTTTGGTGGTTATTCTTCGGTGAAAGGCCAACATGCAAGGCGCTATACGCGCTGGCAAGGGCTACTGTACCGACTCAGGGGCATGATACACTTTTGTATCATTTATCACCGGGCCAAGCTGCGTATGCCATCCTATCAGCCACCGTTGACCATCAGCTCACGCATGCTGCATCTGGTAACCGATGTCGGCGATCGGCTTGCGCGTTTAAAAATGCAGGCTGAGCAAGAACATGCCTTACGGCTGCGCCGCATCAACCGCATCCGTACCATTCAGGGCTCTCTGGCTATCGAAGGCAATACTTTAAGTGAAGAGCAGATCACCGCCATCATCGAAGGTAAACGTATCATTGCGCCACCTCGCGATATTCAGGAGGCGCTCAATGCCATTCGTTGCTATGGAAACTTGAACAACTGGCGTCCCATGCAGGAGGAGGATTTACTCGCTGCACACCGGCTGTTAATGGCTGGCCTATTGCCAGATGCCGGACATTATCGCCACGGCGGTGTCGGGGTGATGAACGGTAAAACCGTCATTCATATGGCGCCACCTGCGGAAAGGGTTTGCCAGTTAATTCGGCAACTGCTGCTCTGGTTAAAAGAGACCGACCTACCGCCGCTGATCGCAAGCTGTGTATTTCATTACGAATTTGAGTTTATCCACCCTTTCGCCGATGGTAACGGACGAATGGGCAGACTGTGGCAAACGCTGATCCTGTCACGTTGGGAGCCCTTGTTTGCCAACGTGCCGGTTGAAAGCCTGGTACATGACAATCAGTCCGGTTATTACCAGGCGCTGAACACCAGTAACCAACAGAGTGACTGCGCTCCCTTTGTCGAATTTATGCTGGGCATGATCTTGCGAGCGTTAGAGCATAGCCTTACCCCCCAAGTCACCCCCCAAGTCACCCCCCAAGTCGCCGAATTATTGGCGATACTGAAAGGCGAGATGTCACGCGAGGAAATTCAGCATGCGCTGCAGCTGCAGGATCGAAAATCTTTCAGTGTGCGTTATTTACGTCCTGCGCTAAACGCGCAACTGATTGAAATGACTCTGCCCGAAAAACCGAACAGCCGCCTGCAAAAATACCGACTAACCGCTCAAGGTGCTTCGCTGCAACGACGGCAATAAAAAAGGCGCCCTAAGGCGCCTTTTCACCACTGAACCGCTTACTGCAGTACGGAGATATCCGCGACCTGCAGGAACAGCTCACGCAGCTTGCTCAGCAACGTCAGACGGTTTACACGCACTGCTTCGTCATCGGCCATCACCATCACGTTGTCGAAGAACGCATCGACCGGCTCACGCAGCTCCGCCAGTTCCACCAGCGCATCCTGGTAGCGGCCTTCAGCAAAGAAAGGCTCCAGCTTATCGCGCAGCACCACCAGGTGGGTCGCCAGTTGGATCTCAGCCGCCTCTTTCAACACCGAAGCGTGAACGCGATCGTTCAGCGTATCGGTAGATTTGGCCAGGATGTTGGAAACACGCTTGTTGGCCGCTGCCAGCGTCGTGGCTGCTTCCAGCGTACGGAAGTGGGTGACCGCCTTGACGCGTGCGTCGAAGTCCGCAGGCTTGGTCGGACGACGTGCCAGCACCGCTTGAATGGTGTCGACGGCGTGGCCTTCTTCCTGATACCAGGCGCGGAAACGGCCCAGCATGAATTCGACAACTTCGTCGACGACCTTGGCGTTGGTCAGCTTGCTGCCGTACAGGCGCACGGCCTCTTCGGTCAGGGTTTGCAGATCCAGCGGCAGGTTTTTCTCAACGATGATGCGCAGCACGCCCAGCGCGGCACGGCGCAGCGCGAACGGGTCTTTATCGCCTTTCGGATGTTGCCCAATGCCGAAGATACCGGCCAGGGTGTCCATCTTGTCGGCGATCGCCAGCGAACAGGCCACCAGCGATTCCGGCAGCGCATCGCCGGCAAAACGCGGCTGGTACTGCTCGTTCAGAGCAACGGCAACGTCTTCCGCTTCGCCGTCATGACGCGCATAGTGCATGCCCATCACGCCCTGAGTGTCGGTAAATTCGAAGACCATGTTGGTCATCAGATCGCACTTCGACAGCAGGCCCGCGCGGGTGGCGTGGTTAACGTCAGCACCAATTTGGCCGGCAACCCAGCCCGCCAGTGCCTGGATGCGATCGGTCTTGTCGCGCAAGGTTCCCAGTTGCTGTTGGAACAGCACGGTTTCCAGACGCGGCAGATTGTCTTCCAGGCGTTTTTTACGGTCGGTATTGAAGAAGAACTCGGCATCGGCCAGACGCGGGCGCACCACCTTCTCGTTACCGGAGATAATTTGCTGCGGATCTTTGGATTCGATATTGGCCACGAAGATAAAGTTCGGCATCAGGTTGCCCGCGGCGTCATACACCGGGAAATACTTCTGATCGCCCTTCATGGTGTAGACCAGCGCTTCCGCCGGCACCGCCAGGAATTTCTCTTCGAATTTGGCCGTCAGCACCACTGGCCATTCCACCAGCGAGGCCACTTCTTCCAACAGGCTTTCGCTCAGATCGGCTTTGCCGCCAAGCTGCTGCGCTGCCAGCTCCGCATCGCGCTTGATCAGCGCCTTACGGGTTTCATAATCGGCCACCACTTTACCGCGCTCCAGCAGGATCTGCGGATATTGGTCGGCGTTGTCGAGGGTGAATTCGGCTTCACCCATAAAGCGGTGACCGCGAACAGTGCGGGCAGAATCGATGCCCAGCACGGTGCCTGGGATCAGTTCTTCACCCAGCAACATAGTCACGGTGTGTACCGGACGCACGAACTGCACGTCAGAATTACCCCAGCGCATCAGTTTCGGGATAGGCAGCTTGGCCAACGAATTGCTGACCATGCCCGCCAGCAGCGCTTGCGCAGGCTGGCCTTTAACATGGGCGCGATACAGCAGCCATTCACCTTTATCGGTCACCAGGCGCTCGGCCTGATCGACGGTGATGCCACAACCGCGTGCCCACCCTTCGGCCGCTTTGCTTGGCTTGCCTTCGGCGTCAAACGCCTGGGCAATGGCCGGGCCGCGCTTTTCGACTTCGCGATCGGCCTGCGCTGCGTGCAAGTTGGCCACTTTCAGCGCCAGACGGCGCGGTGCGGCAAACCAGCTCACTTCGCCATGTTCGAGATTGGCACTGTCGAGCTCGGCGGTAAAATTCGCGGCAAAGGATTCTGCCAGTGAACGAAGAGCCTTCGGCGGCAGCTCTTCCGTGCCGATTTCCACCAGGAAAGTCTGTTGAGTCATGGCTGCCTCTTAGTTCTCGTTCTTTTTGCACATTGGGAAGCCCAGCGCTTCGCGGGAAGCGTAGTAGGCCTCGGCAACGGCTTTGGTCAGCGTGCGGATACGCAGAATATAACGCTGACGCTCGGTCACCGAGATCGCCTTGCGCGCATCCAGCAGGTTGAAGGTGTGGCCGGCCTTCAGAATACGCTCGTAAGCCGGCAGCGGCAGCGGTTTCTCCAGCGCCAGCAGCGACTGGGCTTCTTTCTCGTACTGCTCAAAGCAGGAGAACAGGAAGTCCACGTCGGCGTATTCGAAGTTATAAGTGGACTGCTCCACTTCGTTCTGGTGGAACACGTCGCCATAGGTGGTCACACCCAGCGGGCCATCGCTCCACACCAGATCGTAGACGCTGTCCACGCCCTGGATATACATCGCCAGACGTTCCAGACCGTAGGTGATTTCGCCGGTGACCGGTTTGCACTCCAGGCCGCCAACCTGCTGGAAGTAAGTGAACTGCGTCACTTCCATGCCGTTGAGCCAAACTTCCCAACCCAGGCCCCAGGCGCCGAGCGTCGGGTTTTCCCAGTTATCTTCCACGAAGCGGATGTCGTGAATGGTCGGATCCAGACCCAGCTCTTTCAACGAGCCCAGGTACAGTTCCTGAATGTTGTCCGGCGATGGCTTAATCACCACCTGGAACTGATAGTAGTGTTGCAAACGGTTCGGGTTTTCACCGTAGCGGCCGTCAGTCGGACGGCGGGACGGCTGCACGTAAGCGGTAGCCATTGGCTCCGGCCCCAGCGCGCGCAGGCACGTCATCGGGTGAGAAGTTCCCGCGCCGACTTCCATGTCCAGTGGTTGAACGATGGTGCAGCCTTGGCGCGCCCAATAGTCCTGCAGTGTCAGGATCAGGCCCTGAAAGGTCTTGGTATCAAACTTTTGCATGTTGAATTCGCACGCGATACAAGTGGATTTAAATGGGATGGGCCAGTATACCCGTTGACCGTAAGATATACAGCCAGAATCCCGCAACAAGTGTGAATCATCAAAGAAGCGCGGTCTTTTCACGCACTAAAACAGGGCAAATGCCCCTCTTTAGCACCGGTTCAGCGTCTTAATCCCCCCCATTCCCCGGCCCGAGGGCGTCACTCAGGCTGGCACCAACCTTGCTAGCGTCCTGATATTCGTCCCTTCAGGAGATTCGCTGATGACAACCACCTTAACCGACAGCCGCTATCGTTACCGTATTTTCGCCATGGTGTTCTTCATTGCACTGATCAACTACGTCGATCGCGGAGCGCTCTCCTTCGCCGCCAACGATATCTCCCATGAATTCAACTTCAACAAGGCGCAGCTGGGCGCCGTGCTGGGCTATTTTGGCTTTGGCTATTTGTTCGGTTCGCTGTGCGGCGGTTTTCTGGCCGACCGTATCGGCACCAAAAAAGTCTGGCTGATCGCCGGGGCGCTGTGGTCACTGCTGGAGATTGCTACCGCCTGGGCCGGCGAGCTGGGCGTGGCGCTGTTCGGCGGCTCCGCCATTATGGGGTTTGCCGCACTGCGGATCATGTTCGGCTTTGCCGAAGGTCCGGCCTACGCGCTGATGAATAAAACCATCGCCAACTGGGCGCCGCGCAAAGAGCGTGGCTTTTCACTGGGCATCGGATTGCTGAGCACCCAGGTGGGTTCGCTGCTGACCGCGCCGCTGGCCGTGGGGTTACTGCTGCTGACCGATGACTGGCGCAGCATGTTCATGCTGCTGGGCCTGTTTTCGCTAATCGCCATTCTGCTGTTTGCCCGTTTCTTCGCCGACACACCGCAGGAGCATCCTGAAGTCAACGCCGCCGAATTGGCCATCATCAGCGCCGATCAGGAAGCCGATAACGCACAAACGCCTCTGCCATGGTGGGCGTTTTTCACCAACCGCACGCTGGTGTTTAACGCGCTGGGTTATTTCTCGTTCCTTTACGTCACCTTTGTGTTGGTGACCTGGGGCCCCAAATACCTGCAGGATACTTTTAACTACGATCTGCATTCGCTGTGGTACGTCGCGATGATCCCGTGGAGCGGTGCCTGCTTCACCGTGCTGCTCGGCGGCCGCATCGCCGATGCGCTGTTGAAACGCTTTGGCAACCTGCGGCTGGCGCGCAACCTGTTTGCGGCAGTCACCCTGTTACTGACCGCCACCTGCTTCGTCCTGATCCCCTTTATGAACACGCCGACCGAAATCATTTTGTTGATGACGCTGGGCAATGCGTTGAATGCGCTGGTCAATAACGTGTATTGGTCGGTAGTGATAGACGTCACGCCGAAGGCTTCGGTGGGGGCTTACAGCGGCATGACGCTGGCGATCGCCAATATTGCCTCGATCACCGCGCCGATGCTGAGCGGCTGGCTGGCACAGCACCACGGCTATGGCGCCATGTTCTTCGCCACCGCCGTGGTGTCTTTCTGCAGCATGCTGTGCATGACGCTGCTACAGCCGGAAAAAAAGATAGTGGCCGAGGGCACCCTACCCAACCGCCCGGGAGTGCAGCAAACAGCTCCCTAAGCGATCGGGCATCGACACTCAAAAACGCGCGCTGACCCCGACGTTATACATAAACTGTTCGCCACTGCTCAGGCCGCCGGTCTGAGAAACGGTGGCGAAAGCCGCCACCTGATCGGTCAGCGGCATATTCGCCCCCAGCGTCACATCCACCCAGTTTTTATCCTGGCTGGCGCTGTCGCGGGTGAACGAGGTCTGGGTGGACTTCAGTCCACCGCCGGCACGGTAAACGTCATCACCAAACTGATGTTGGTAGCTTACCTCGGCATAAGGGTTAAACAGGCCGAACTTGCTGTCCAACCGCCAACCCAACGCACCGATCTGCGAATGGTAGGTCTGATCGTTAAAGCGCATGGCGGTGCTGTCATTGCCGTCTTCGCTGTAACCGGAAACGTTGCTGTAATCCCAGGCAAACTGTGCCATCGGTCCGGTGGTCAGGTAAGAGGTGACGGGGAAATCGTAACCGGCGGTGATCCGCGCCCCCCATTGCTTGCCGTCGGTGTTGCCGGTTTCGGTACGGGTTAACGCCCCAAGCTGCATGCTGCGGCGAATATCATCGTAATTCATCGTCGCATAGTGCAGATCGGCATTCACCCAACCGTTTTCAAACAGGTCAAGGGCGGTAAAGGCGGAAAATAGCAGGCCACGCGCTTTGTAGTCGTAGCGGCTGGAGGGCTGCTGATCGTCATTGGAGCCGGAAATCAGCGCGCCGATCAGCCAACCCTCGGTCAACTGGTAATCCACCCCTACCGTCAGATTGTGAGTGGTGGCGTTGCCATCGCCTGCCGCCAGATTGGAAGAATAGTCATAGTGCTGCCCGGCATAGCCGCCGAACACCCCCAGCGATCCTTGCGGGTTGTCGCCACTGCGCAACTGTTGGAAACGGCTGTCGAGGGTCGCGCGGCTGTCACGCGCCATGGCCGCCGTCGCCTGATTCAGCGCCACCACCTGCGCCGGGCCGTCGAGCACCGCCTGAATGTAATCGGCAATCAGCAGATGCGCCTGCGGGCTGGGATGAAAATGGTCGGCGAACAGGTAGGCCTGGCTGCTATCAAAGCCCGGCATGGCAGAACGGCACACCGCAGAGGAGACGCCCGGCGGACAGGCCATGCCCGCGGTATTGGTAAAGCCAAACTGCGCCGGGTTGGCCATCGCCTCGCCAAACAGTTTGTTCACATCAACCCGAACGATATTCCCGCTCCCCTGCGCCAACAGGCGGTCTTCGCTCTGATTGTAGAAATCGGTCAGTTGCGCCGCCTGCGCGCTAAGGCTGTCATAAGCGGCAATCAGCTGCGCGGCGATCGCCTGCTGCACCTGCGGGATCGCGCTGCCCTGCGCCGCTGCCGCCGTCAGGGCCTGATGGATAGCCTCGGTACGTGAAGCGTTATCCGGCGTGGCCAGCGAATTCAGGGTGGCGTAAGCCGCCTGAACCGCTGCGTTTTGCACCGGCGTCAACGCCTGCTGGATAATCAGCTCCATCAACTGCGGCGTGGAGCCAATATTCGGCACCGTCGGCACAATCACCGTACCGGCGCCGGCATTCAGCAATGAATGAACCTGAGCGGCCGCCGCCGCTGCGCTGTTGTAGGCTACGCCCGGCGCGGTCGTCGGGTTTAATGCCGCCGCCGCCAGGTCGTTGCCGCCAATCCAGTGTATATACAGACCGTCACCGTCTGCCCGGCCATTGACCCGGTTGAGGTAGCTCTGTACCTGATCCTGCGTATTGTCCACCGGATTCAGTGCCGGCACCGCCACGCCACCGCCGGCAGCATAGTTATTGCCGCCATCGTCCGACGCCACTAACGCCGCGCCGATGCGCTGCGCCAAAACTTCGTCGTATAACAGATGCTTATTGCTGTCGTAGGTAAAGCGGCCATTGTTGCCGGTGTCGCTCAGGCTGTCGCCGAAGACGTAGAGTTGATCATAGGCCAGCACCGGGGTCGTCATACTGCACAATATCGCCACTGCAAGCACCGCCGGACGGTGCATACGAGTTATTTTTAGAGGCATGAATAGACTCCTGAGAGCCAGCAAATGAAGGAAAATACGTTTTTATCATTGGCCTTTTTACCTGCCGGCCATCTAGTAAATATTGCTGGCTTTTCCCCCACGTCAAGCCGACTGATGATAAAACAATCAGGGGCTTGCCAAGTTCATCACTTCAGGTAATGATTACTGTAAATAAACACAGCACAAGGACAGTCAGTATGACCAACGAACGTTGCGGTTGGGTGACGGCAGATCCGTTATATCTCGAGTATCACGACAAGGAATGGGGCGCACCAACCACCGATGCGCGCGAGCTGTTTGAAATGCTCTGCCTGGAAGGGCAGCAGGCTGGGCTTTCCTGGATCACCGTGCTGAAAAAGCGTGAAAATTACCGTCACGCCTTTCACAACTTCGATCCGCAACGGGTGGCCGCTATCGATGAAAAGGAGATAGCAACGCTGCTGCAGGACAGCGGCATTATCCGCCACCGGGGCAAAATTGAAGCCATCATCGCCAATGCCAAAGCCTATCTGGCGATGGAGGCGGCCGGGGAAGATTTCGTCACTTTCATCTGGTCATTTGTCGACGGCGAGCCGCAGCTCAACAGTTGGCAGACGCTGGGCCAGGTGCCGGCGAAAACCGAACGCTCGGACGCCTTGTCCAAGGCACTGAAAAAACGCGGCTTCAAATTTATCGGATCCACCACCTGTTACGCCTTTATGCAGGCCAGCGGGCTGGTGAACGATCATCTGACAGGGTGCCTCTGCTACCCAAAGCCGCAGTGATCCGCCCCTGCCAACCGGCAGACATGGCGCAGTTAATGGCCTTGTGGTTGCCCAGCACCATTGCTGCGCACCCGTTCGTCAAGGAAAGCTACTGGCAAGAAAGCGCGACGCTGGTGCGGGAAAACTATCTGCCGCGAGCGCAAAGCTGGGCCTATTGGCATCAAGGGGAAATCGTCGGGTTTATCAGCGTGTTGGATCAACGCTTTATTGGCGCACTGTTCGTTGAACAGGCCTTTCATGGCCGCGGCGTCGGGCAGGCACTGATGGCGCACGTACAACAGCACTATCCCCAGCTAAGCCTGGAGGTGTATCAGCAAAACCTGCGCGCCTGCGCGTTCTACCACAAGCTGGGTTTTCAGGTGACGCAGCGTCTGTTTAACGAAGAAACTCAGGCCTATACCTTAATCATGAACTGGCCTTCCGCAGTCTAAATCTTGTCACTTCCGGCTAAAAAAGGCGCATCCCACACCGGGATGCGTTCAATTCAGAATCCGCTGCATGGTATTCCCTCGCTTTTTGCCGGATAACAGGCTCAAGCCCGTTATCCGCTTATATTTTGTCACGTTTTTTTCCGGAACTGCCGGAAAGTATCCGCGTCATAGTAGCGCTTCGGTACGTCTTGGCGTGCCGACAACGGTTTTTTAGCGCCCCCCAAATTGGATTGGCGCACCCAGATTCTGATGCCACAAAGGAAAAAAGATGAAAAAACGCATTGCGATTATTGCCAGCGCGGTGAGCGTGGCGCTCACGCTGTCAGCCTGTACCACCAACCCGTACACCGGGGAATCCGAAGCCGGTAAATCCGGCATTGGCGCAGGCCTGGGCGCCGCGCTGGGTGCCGGCGTAGGCATGCTGTCCTCGTCGAAAAAAGACCGCGGCAAAGGCGCACTGATCGGCGCAGCGGCCGGTGCGGCATTGGGCGGCGGTGCCGGCTATTACATGGACGTGCAGGAAGCCAAGCTGCGCGACAAAATGAAAGGCACCGGCGTCAGCGTTACCCGTCAGGGCGACAATATCGTGCTGAACATGCCGAACAATGTCACCTTTGACAGCAGCAGCGCCACCCTGAAACCGGCAGGCGCCAACACCCTGACCGGCGTTGCCATGGTCCTGAAGGAATACCCGAAAACGGCGGTTAACGTGGTTGGCTACACCGACAGCACCGGCTCCCGTTCACTGAACATGACCCTGTCGCAGCAACGTGCCGACGGCGTTGGCAGCGCATTAATCACCCAGGGCGTGGCGGCTAATCGCATTCGCACCACAGGAGCCGGTCCGGACAATCCGATCGCCTCCAACAGCACGGCAGAAGGCAAGGCGCAAAACCGTCGCGTCGAGATCACCCTCAGCCCACTGCAATAATCCCGTGCGGGGCACAACGCCCCGCCATTTTTATCCTGTCGATCCCCTTCCCGTATCCCATTCAACATTCCCGGCTATACATTCTGTGTGATAGTCTCCTTGGCAATTAACCTCAGGGGAGATCGGTTGTGAGCAGTGTTAAGGCAATGCGCGCCTCGGGGCGGGCCACCATCAGCGATGTGGCGAAAACCGCCAAGACCGGTAAAACCAGCGTATCGCGCTACTTGAATGGTGAGCAGCATCTGCTTTCTGACGATCTCAAACAGCGCATCGAGCAGGCTATCCTCCAGCTCGACTACCGTCCAAGCCAGATGGCGCGGAGCCTGAAAGGCGGACAGACGCGGCTGATTGGCCTGATCATCGCCGATATAACCAACCCCTATTCGGTGGACGTCATGCGCGGCATCGAAGCCGCCTGTCGTCAGCACGGCTTTACCCTGCTGGTGTGTAACACCAACAACGAGGTCAATCAGGAACAGCACTACCTGCAACTGCTCAGCAGCTACCGGGTAGAAGGCATTGTGGTCAACGCCGTCGGTATGCGCGAAGAGGCGTTGTCGACGCTGCAACAATCCATGCTGCCGATGGTACTGATCGACCGAAAAATTCATGATTTCGCCTGCGATGTGGTGGGCCTCAACAACCACGAAGCCGCCACGACTGCCACGGAACACCTGCTGCAACAAGGTTTCGAAGCCATTCTGTTTCTCAGCGAGCCCATTGGCACGGTCAATACCCGTCTGGAACGACTGCACGCGTTTAACCAAACCATGGCGCAACATGCCGGGCTGTTGGCCGAGCAGGCCGAAGTCCCGCTGAACGACGTCAAGCTTCTGGAAGGCGTGCTCGGCGATTTTAATACCCGCCATCGCGGCATGCGCAAAGCGGTCATTTCCGCCAACGGTGCGCTGACGCTGCAGGTAGCGCGCGCCATGCGTCGACTGGGTATCCAATGGGGCAGCGATATCGGTCTGCTGGGCTTTGACGAACTGGAATGGGCCGAACTGGCCGGCGTGGGCATCACCACGCTGAAACAGCCGACCTACCAAATGGGCCACGCCGCGCTAGAGCAATTGGTGCAACGCATTCAGGGTCTGGATACCCCCATCAGCGAGCAGATGTTCCCCGGTGAACTGATCGTGCGCGGCTCCACCACCCGATAGTCCCCTTCTTTCCCGCTCAGGGCGCGACATACGGCGCCCCAGCCAGCTTCTCCCCAGACTATTTTTTGCTCATGTTCGTGATTGCGATCATATTTTTACACTCTGTCGCTTTCTCCTGGAACCGGTACCATTTAACGTGTGGTTAACAGCAGCGGTGGGATAACGCCACCTCAGGAGCAAAAAATGACAAGAGAAATTATCGTGGTGACCGGTGCCTACGGCACTGATACCGTCCAACAGCTCGGCGGCCAGGCCGCATTATTGCCGATCATTGCCGATGCCGGCGCCGACGGTGTAGAGATCCGCCGCGAACTGTTTTCTGCTCAAGAGCTGGAAAACCTGCCGGCACTGGCTCAGGCCATCGAACAACAGCAGCTGTTTGCCGTTTACTCTGCGCCTGAGGCTCTGTTTACCCCACAGCATACGCTCAACCCGAACCTGCCGGCACTGCTGGCGGAAGCCCAGACCCTGAACGCGCGTCAGTTGAAACTCTCACTTGGGCATTACCAGCCGGGCTTCGACTTTACCGAACTGAAAGTGGCACTGGAGCAGCACCCGGTCAGCCTGGTGGTCGAGAACGATCAAACGCCTGACTGCGGCATTCTGTCGCTGCTCAACGCCTTTTTCCACGCCGCAGAAGATAACCGTCTGCCGGTCAGCATGACGTTCGACATGGCCAACTGGCACTGGGTGGGACAAGACGCCTTCGCCGCCGCCGAGCGTCTGGCCCGCCACGTCAGCTACGTTCACGTTAAAGCCGCCACTCATAGCCTGAAAGGCTGGCGTGCCGTGGCGCTGGATGACAGCGACGGCAAATGGCGCGATCTGTTGACTCGCCTGCCGCTGGACGCACCACGCGGCATTGAATTCCCACTGCAAGGTGACAGTCTGGAAGACGTGACCCGCTACTACGTTAACCTTTTGCGCGCGGAGTAAACATCATGACAACGCTGACTACCGCGCATCGCGCGCAACTGGACGTCGTCACTCTGGGTGAAGCCATGGCGATGTTCGTGGCAACCCAAACCGGCGACCTGGTGGAAGTGGACAACTTCACCAAACGCATTGCCGGCGCCGAGCTGAACGTCGCGATCGGCCTGGCTCGCCTGGGGCTGAACGTCGGCTGGGTCAGCCGCGTCGGCAACGACACTTTCGGCCGCTTCACCCTGCAGCAATTGAAAAAAGAAGGCATCAACGCCCAGCAAGTGACGGTAGATGCTAATTATCCGACCGGTTTTCAGATCAAATCCAAAACCACCGATGGTACCGATCCCAGTGTGGAGTATTTCCGCAAAGGCTCGGCGGCCAGCCACCTGTCGGCCGACGACTTCAGCCGCGATTACTTCGGTTCCGCACGCCACCTGCACCTGAGCGGCGTGGCGGCGGCGCTGTCCGGTCAATCGCTGGCGCTGTGTAACCACGCCGCGCGCGAGATGCGGGCGATGGGCAAAACCATTTCATTTGATCCCAATCTGCGCCCGGTGTTGTGGTCCAGCCAGCAGGTGATGATCGAGCAGCTGAATAAGCTGGCGTTTGCCGCCGACTGGGTGCTGCCGGGGCTGAAAGAAGGGCAAATTCTTACCGGCCAGTCGACACCGGAAGGGATTGCCGATTTTTATCTGGAACGTGGCGTACAGGCGGTGATCATTAAAACCGGCCCAGACGGCGCCTGGTTTAAAACCGCAGCGGGCGATCAGGCGGCGGTAGCCGCAATTAAAGTCAGCAATGTGGTGGATACCGTAGGTGCAGGAGACGGCTTTGCCGTCGGGACCATCAGCGCCCTGCTGGAGGGCAAAACGCTGAAACAGGCGGTGCAACGCGGCAATAAAATCGGCTCGCTGGCCATTCAGGCCATCGGCGACAGCGAAGGGTTACCGACCCGCGCGGCACTGGCTGAATAAATATAACAAAACAATATCAGTTAATA
Source organism: Serratia sp. OS31 (assembly GCF_014164835.1). Classification (NCBI taxonomy): domain Bacteria; kingdom Pseudomonadati; phylum Pseudomonadota; class Gammaproteobacteria; order Enterobacterales; family Yersiniaceae; genus Serratia; species Serratia sp. OS31. The sequence continues at coordinate 65,590 of NZ_JACJFQ010000013.1, forward strand.
GCCTTCTCCGAACGGCTGATGCCTCTGGCCCTACAACCAGATCCGCCGGGAGAGCACTACGACACCACTGAAGGAATCTGAACATGACCAAAGCGACTATCGCGGCTAAACGCTGGTGGTACATCATGCCCATCGTGTTTATCACCTACAGCCTGGCCTATCTCGACCGGGCCAACTTCAGCTTTGCCTCTGCGGCCGGCATCAATGACGACCTGGGTATCACCAAAGGCATGTCTTCGCTGTTGGGCGCACTGTTTTTCCTCGGCTATTTCTTTTTCCAAATCCCGGGCGCGATCTATGCCGAACGCCGCAGCGTTAAAAAACTGATTTTCTGGTGCCTGATCCTGTGGGGCGCCTGCGCCTCGCTGACCGGCATGGTCAGCAATATCCCGATGCTGGCGGCGATCCGTTTTATTCTCGGCGTGGTGGAAGCCGCGGTGATGCCGGCCATGCTGATTTACATCAGCAACTGGTTCACCAAGTCCGAACGTTCGCGTGCCAATACCTTCCTGATCCTCGGTAACCCCGTCACCGTGCTGTGGATGTCGGTGGTTTCCGGCTACCTGATCCATGCCTACGGCTGGCGTGAAATGTTCATCTTTGAAGGCATTCCTGCGGTGATCTGGGCCTTCTGCTGGTGGGTGCTGGTCAAAGACAAACCGGCGCAGGCCAAATGGCTGAGTGATGACGAAAAGCTGGCCCTGCAGCAACAGTTGGAAGAAGAGCAGAAAGGCATCAAAGCGGTGCGTAACTACAGCGAAGCCTTCCGCTCACGCAACGTGATCCTGCTTTGCGTCCAGTACTTCGCCTGGAGCATTGGCGTGTATGGCTTCGTGCTGTGGTTGCCTTCCATCCTGCGCAGCGGCATGGAAATGGGCATGGTGGAGGCCGGCTGGCTGTCGGCGGTGCCTTACCTGGCGGCGACCATCGCCATGATCCTGGTGTCTTGGGCTTCGGACAAAATGCAAAACCGTAAGCTGTTCGTCTGGCCGCTGCTGCTGGTTGGCGCGCTGGCGTTCTTTGGTTCTTATGCCGTAGGTGCCAACCACTTCTGGGTCTCTTATGCCCTGCTGGTGATTGCCGGTGCGGCAATGTACGCCCCTTACGGTCCGTTCTTCGCCATCATTCCCGAGATGCTGCCGAAAAACGTCGCCGGCGGCGCCATGGCGTTGATCAACAGCATGGGGGCGTTGGGTTCTTTCTTTGGCTCATGGTTCGTCGGTTACCTCAACGGCGCGACCGGCAGCCCGGCGGCTTCCTATATGTTCATGGCCATTGCGCTGCTGGTCGCCGTGTTCGTCACGTTGATTGTCAAGCCCGCTCGCAACGAGGCTCACCCACAGCTGGCTTAGTCTCGTTATAATTTATGTTCTGTTGAATATACCCAATGGCTTTCAGGCTGCAGCCAGACGACAAACGAACTTCCCTCAGGCGCTTACTTAAGTAAGTCACTGGGGGAAGTTCGAGCCGTTAACAACGCAGCAGTCTGAAAGACGAAGGGTATTGCTGGAGTAAGTGATGAAGCCTTCTATCGTGTTATACAAAAGCATTCCCACCGATCTGCGTGAACGACTGGAACAGCACTTCACCGTGCATGCCTTCAACGGGCTAAACCCGGAAAACCGCGATGAGCTGCGCCAGGCGCTGCAACAGGCAGAAGGGATCATCGGTTCCGGCGGCAAAATTGATGAGGCTTTCTTGCAGCAGGCACCCAAACTGCGCGCGGCCTCAACCATTTCCGTCGGTTACGATAATTTCGACGTTGACGCGCTGAATGCCCATAACGTGCTGCTGATGCACACCCCAACCGTGCTGACTGAAACCGTCGCCGACACCATCATGAGCCTGGTTTTGGCGACAGCTCGTCGAGTGGTAGAAGTGGCCGAGCGGGTGAAAGCCGGCGAATGGCAGGGCAGCATCGGGGCAGACTGGTTTGGCGTTGACGTGCACCACAAAACCATCGGCATCCTCGGCATGGGCCGTATTGGTCTGGCGCTGGCGCAACGTGCTCATTTCGGCTTCGGCATGCCGGTGCTGTATAACGCCCGTCGCACTCATGAAGAAGCGGAGCAGCGTTTTAATGCCCGCCGCTGTGACCTGGATACCCTGTTGGCCGAATCCGATTTCATCTGCATTACGCTGCCGCTGACCGACGAAACTTTCCATATGATCAGCCGTGACCAACTGGCGAAAATGAAAAAGAGCGGCATTCTGATCAACGCCGGCCGCGGCCCCGTGGTTGATGAGGTGGCGCTGGTTGAGGCGCTGCAAAACGGCACTATTCATGCCGCCGGGCTGGACGTGTTCGAACAGGAACCGCTGCCGGTTTCTTCACCGCTGTTGACGTTGCCGAACGTCGTGGCGCTGCCGCACATCGGTTCTGCGACCCATGAGACCCGTTACGGCATGGCCGCCTGCGCCGTGGACAACCTGATCGCCGCACTGACCGGCAAGGTCACAGAAAACTGCGTCAACCCGCAGCTGTTGAAGAAGTAACTTTCATGGATGCCAGTGAGAAAAAACTGGCATCCATGCAAAATCACCAACACTTTTTTGGCGCACGCCTGCGCATATGGAATATTCTAAGGATATGTATTTCATTGTTTTTAATTCTGTACGGGATCAGGTACGGGAAGGTTTTCATCACGATTTCCCGGGTGCCCATCACCCTGCCAGCTCTGCCGAGGGCCGGGTTTGAAACCAGCAAATTCACTAAGCGAAAGACCTCCCTGGCAAACTCTGTCGCAACCTGAGGACTCTCTTGATAAAACCAATCATATTCGTCATCAAGATTGCTTGCGGCTTTCCTTAGCCATTTAATTTTCATCGTTATCAATCACCCCCATCTTCTTGAAGCGGGTTTCCATTTCATCGTCAGAAACAAAATCACCCTGATCCGCCTCAATGATTGCCTGCTGAGTTTCAGCTATTTGCCAGGCTTCGCGGTTAATGAAATCTCGGATAGCCTGCCCGGCCAAAAACGATTTAGTCCTGCCGGTCGCTTTGGCCAAAGCCTCGAGCTGCTCACTGAGATCTTCCGATAGTCGAACGGACATCACGCTCATAGATCACCTCACACTACAATGTATACATTGTAATATAGATTAAAAAATCATCGGATAACAGCCTCGGCTCTCCCCCTGCCTTCTCCTCCCTGAAAATCTCGCGCCGGGATGAGGCTATTTTTTCATCATTCGTCACACTGGGCATTACCCTACGATAAAAACGCTTCCTGCCACGCGTAAGGAGAGCCATGAAACGCCTGACCCTTCCCCTGCTGATGCTGCTGTCGCCTGCGGCAATAGCAAGCTGGACGCTGCAAAGCTTCCCGGCCTTTGACGGTACTTCCGCCGATGGCTTGTTCACCAGCCACGCCACGCTGCCCAAAGGCGAACTGCCGTTGAAGATTTACCAGGACCAGCAATGCTGGCAGCCAACTGCGCCGGTCAAACTGAACCAAACGTTGTCACTGCAACCCTGCGGCGATAACCCGCCGGTTAACTGGCGGCTGTTCCGCACCGGGGAATACCAGGTGCGCATCGATACGCGCAGCGGCACGCCGACGTTACAACTCAGTCTGAAAACCGCACCGGAAACCGCCACTGCCGCCGCCACACACACCTGCCAACGCTGGGACGGTAAACCGGTCACCCTTGACGTCGCGGCAACCTTTGACGAAGGCGAATCGGTACGCGATTTCTATTCAGGCCAAACGGCGAAGGTCAGCCAGGGCAAAATTACCCTGCAACCTGCCGCCGGTAGCGGCGGACTGCTGTTACTTGAATCTGCCGGCAGTGAAAAACCGGCCCCCTTCAATTGGCACAACGCCACGGTGTATTTTGCCCTTACCGACCGCTTTGAGAACGGCAACCCGGCCAACGACCACAGCTACGGGCGCCGCAGTGACGGCATGCAGGAGATCGGCACCTTCCACGGCGGCGATCTGGCGGGTCTGACCAAAAAACTGGATTATCTGCAACAGCTTGGCGTCAATGCGCTGTGGATCAGTTCACCGCTGGAGCAGATCCACGGTTGGGTCGGCGGCGGCACCAAAGGGGACTTCCCGCATTACGCCTATCACGGCTACTACGCGCTGGACTGGACCCGACTCGATGCCAATATGGGCAGCGAGCAAGAGCTGCGCACGCTGGTCGATCAGGCGCACCAACGCGGCATCCGCATTCTGTTTGACGTAGTCGTAAATCACGTCGGCTACGCCACGCTGGCGGATATGCAGGCCTTCCAATTCGGTTCGCTGTATCTGAAGGAGGAAGAAATCGAAAAAACCCTGGGTAAACATTGGGGCGACTGGCGGCCAGGCCCCGGTCAAAACTGGCACAGCTTCAACGATTACATCAACTTCAGCGACAAAGCGGGCTGGAGCTCATGGTGGGGCAAAAACTGGATCCGTACCGATATCGGTGACTACGATCCACCGGGCTATAACGATCTCACCATGTCGCTGGCTTTCCTTCCGGACATCAAAACTGAAGCGCCCGGTGCCAGTGGCCTGCCCCTGTTTTACCGCCATAAACCCGATACCGCCGCGCGGGATATTCCCGGCGCCACCACACGAGACTACCTGACCACCTGGCTCAGCCAGTGGGTACGCAACTACGGCATTGACGGTTTTCGCGTCGACACCGCCAAGCACGTAGAAAAACCAACGCTGGCGCTTTTGAAACAGCGCGCCACCGCAGCTCTGGCAGAGTGGAAAGCCGCCCATCCACAACAGGCACTGGATGACGCCCCTTTCTGGATGACCGGCGAGGCCTGGGGCCATGGCGTGATGAAAAGCGATTATTACCAGAACGGCTTCGACGCGATGATCAATTTTGACTTCCAGGATCAGGCTTCCCAGGCGCTGGGCTGTTTCTCCACTATCGACGCCACCTACCGGCAGATGGCCGACAAGCTTCAGGATTTCAACGTGTTGAGCTATATCTCCTCGCACGATACCCGGCTGTTCTTTGCCAGCGATGCTAAAGGGTCGCTGGCGCTACAGCAGCGCGCCGCCGATCTGCTGCTGTTGGCGCCCGGAGCGGTGCAGATTTACTACGGCGATGAAAGTGGCCGTCAACTGGGCCCCACCGGCTCAGATCCGTTGCAGGGGACCCGTTCCGATATGAACTGGAGTGAGTTGCAGGGCGTCAAGGCGCCTCTGTTGGCCCATTGGCAGCGATTGGGGCAATTCCGCGCTCGTCACCCGGCGATTGGTGCCGGCACGCAGCAGTCGCAGCAAACGGCACACTACTATGCTTTCAGCCGGCGGCTCGGCGACGATAAAGTGATGGTGGCCTGGGTCGGCGATCGGTCACGATAATTCAGAGAAATATGCTGCTAAAAAACCATCGGGTGAAGTTTACTCCCGATGGTTGTTTTATGAACCGCATTGCACCGGAAATTGTCTGGCGGTATGGTGGGGTATTACCTGCTAAAAACAATACAGTTGCACCTATGACTTTTTCACTTTTCGGCGACAAATTTACCCGTTACGCGGGCATTACCCGTTTAATGGATGACCTGAACGAAGGCCTGCGCACCCCCGGTGCCATCATGCTCGGCGGCGGTAATCCGGCGCAAATTCCAGAGATGGAAAGCTACTTCAAACAACTGTGCCAGGACATGCTCGATCAGGGCAAACTGACCGAGGCGCTGTGTAACTATGACGGCCCGCAGGGCAAAGACGCCCTGCTGAAAGCGCTGGCTAATTTGCTGCGCGATGAGCTGGGCTGGCAGATCTCACCACAGAACATTGCACTGACAAATGGCAGTCAGAGCGCATTTTTCTACTTGTTTAACCTGTTTGCCGGGCGCTATGCCGACGGCAGCCGTCGCCGCGTGCTGTTTCCGCTGGCGCCGGAATATATCGGCTATGCCGATGCCGGGTTGGACGAGGGGCTGTTTGTTTCAGCCAAGCCCAACATTGAGCTGCTGCCGGAAGGCCAGTTCAAGTATCACGTTGACTTTGAACATCTGAATATCGGCGACGATATCGGCATGATCTGCGTGTCACGCCCGACCAACCCGACCGGCAACGTGATCACTGACGAAGAGCTGATGAAGCTTGATCGGCTGGCGCAGCAGCGCAATATCCCGCTGGTGATCGATAACGCCTACGGCGTGCCCTTCCCCGGCATTATCTTCAGCGACGCTACGCCGCTGTGGAACCCAAACATTATCCTGTGCATGAGCCTGTCGAAACTGGGCCTGCCCGGCTCGCGCTGCGGCATCGTGATCGCCGATGAGAAAACCATCGGTGCCCTGACCAACATGAACGGCATTATCAGCTTGTCGCCAGGCAGCATGGGGCCGGCGATGGCAACGGAAATGATCGAACGTGGTGACCTGTTGCGGCTGTCAAACGAGGTGATCCGCCCGTTCTACAAGCAACGCGTCGAACAGACCATCAGCATTATCCGCCGCTATCTGTCGCCGGAACGCTGCCTGATCCATAAACCGGAAGGGGCTATTTTCCTTTGGCTGTGGTTCAAGGATCTGCCGATCACCACCGAGCTGCTGTATCAGCGTCTGAAAAAACGCGGCGTGCTGATGGTGCCGGGCCACTACTTCTTCCCGGGGCTGGAGCATGAGTGGCCGCATACTCATCAGTGCATGCGGATGAACTACGTGCCAGATCCGGAGAAAATTGAACGTGGCGTGGCGATACTGGCGGAAGAGATTGAGCGTGCTCATCAGGAAGCTGGCTGATCCTCGAATGGGGCGCGCAGAAGGCGCCCCAAAACTTCACATTACCCAGAACAACACCGCCAGCAGTTGAGGCGACATGATGCGCAGGAACATCGCCAAAGGGTAAACCGTGGCGTAAGACAGCGCGGCAGCGCCGCTGGTCGGGTGCAGACCGTTAGCAAAGGCCAGCGCCGGCGGATCGGTCATTGAACCCGCCAGCATGCCGGACAGCGTCAAATAATTCATCTTGCCCACCATCCGCGCCAATACGCCAACGCTGAGCAACGGGATTGCGGTGATCAATGCACCGTAACCAATCCACGCCATCCCTTCGCCATTAATCAGGGTATCGACAAAGTTACCGCCCGACTTCAGCCCCACCACCGCCAGAAACAGCACGATACCCAGTTCACGCAGCGCCAGGTTGGCGCTGGGCGGCATAAACCAATACAGCTTGCCGATGCTACCGATACGCCCGAGTATCAAGGCCGCGACCAAGGGCCCACCGGCCAGCCCGAGGCGCAATGCTGCTGGAAAACCCGGCACAAACAGCGGTACAGACCCCAAAAGCACTCCCAAACCGATACCGATAAACACCGGCAACATTTGCACCTGCTGCAGCTTCTGTTGGGCATTACCGACAATGGCCGCCACCGCCTCGATGGACTCCGGTCGGCCAACCAGGTTGAGAATGTCGCCGAATTGCAGCGTCACATTGCTGCCTGCCACCAGTTCGACCCCCGCGCGATTGAGGCGCGAAATCACCACATCGTATTTTTGCTTCAGGTTCAGATCGCGGATTTTGCTGCCCAGGACTTTTTCATTGGTCACCACCGCCCTCACCACCTGCAGCTCCGTCCCCCGCGTTGACAGCGAGACGTCGACCTCTTCGCCAATCACCAGCCGGGCGTTTTCCAGACTTTCACGTTTGCCCACCAGATGCAGGTAGTCGCCCAGTTCCAGCCTCTCGAGCGGCGCCGGTACCATCAGCAACTCACCGCGTTTCAGGCGTGAACAGATAATATCCTCACCGTTCAGCAGCGGCACATTCTTGATCGCCATCCCCTGCAGGTTCGGGTTACGCACCGCGATATTCATGGTTTGCAGCAGCTCGCGCTGGTTACCCAGGCTGCTTTCAAAGGCCTGAGCCTCGCGTTCGATATTGATGCGGAAAAACAGGCGTATCAGCCACATCACCAGCAGAATGCCGCAGATACCGAATGGATAGGCCATGGCATAGCCCATCCCCATGCGATCGACCATTGCCGGATCTGAGCCCAAATCGGTAAGAATTTGCTGCCCGGCGCCGAGTGCAGGGGTATTGGTGACCGCGCCGGAGAACACGCCAAGAATGATCGGCAGCGGGACGTCAAACAGCTTGTGAACCCCCGCCGCGACCACTCCGCCCACCAGCACCAGCAAAATGGCGAAGCCGTTGAGCCGCAACCCGGATACCCGCAAGGAAGAGAAGAAACCGGGCCCGACCTGAATACCTATGGTGTAAACGAACAGGATCAGGCCAAATTCCTGAATGAAGTGCAGCATGTCGCCATTGAGACTGAGCTGCCAACTCTGGGCGAAATGCCCGACGATAATGCCGCCAAACAGCACCCCACCAATACCCAATCCAACCCCATACAGCTTCCAGTTACCCATCCACAGCCCGAGAACGGCCACCAACGCCAACATACTGACGGTCAGGGCGATTTCGCTCATAGGTCACATCCTTGCCAGAAGTTTAACAACCGGTTTGCGGCCAAAGTCACACAATTAACAGGGATTTTGGCATAGGTAGGAAAACGCGACTGTGGGTTAAGCCACATAATGCAACGGGGGAAGCCCGTTTGGACTTCCCCCGTCGATACCTTTTCTCTTTCAGGCCGCCGTACGAACCTCTGCGGCCTGAAATGCATAGGTAAAACTATTAGTTTTTCAAAGCGTTATTTGGCTTCCAGCCCCGGCGTGGTGCCGATGGCGATACGCTGTGGCTGCAGAGCTTCTGGGACATGACGCACCAGATCGATATGCAGCAGGCCGTTTTCAAACTTGGCCTCAGAGACCTGCAGGTGTTCAGCCAGCGTGAAGGTCAGGTTGAAGTCTTTGAACACCAACCCCTGATGCAGATATTCCACCTGTTTTTCTGGCGGTGTCGGCTTGCCACGTACGGTCAGGCGTGGGCCTTCTACTTCAATATCCAGCTCACTTTGTTTAAACCCGGCTAACGCCAGAGAAATGCGGTAGTGGTTGTCGTCGGTTTTCTCAATGTTGTAAGGCGGGAACCCCTGTGGCTCCTGGCCGCCCATTGAACTGGCCAACTTGTCGAAACCAATCCACTGACGCAGTAAAGGTGAAAGATCGTAATTACGCATGATGTAAACTCCTTCTATGAAGCGAGGTAATTTTTAGTGCCCCCTGTCGGCAGGCATGAACATTGCACCAGCGAGACGTTTCGCCGATGAAATATGAATTATTTAATTTCTATACGACGCGGTTTTAATGTTTCCGGTACCAGGCGTTCCATATCGATATACAGCAACCCGTTTTCCAGTTTGGCGCCTTTAATTTGGATATGCTCGGCCAGCTGGAATTTGCGTTCAAAATTACGCTCGGCAATACCTTGATATAAGTAGGTTCTTTCCGCCGGTTCACTATTATGGGCGCCACGGACTATCAGCAGATTGTCCTGGGTAGTGATTTCCAGTTCCTGCTCGGCAAATCCGGCCACCGCAATGGCAATGCGGTAATGATTTTCATCTACCAGCTCAACGTTATAGGGTGGATAACCGCCATTGCCTTGGCTCTGTCCTGCCTCCAACGCGTTAAACAAACGGTCAAATCCAATCGCGGAACGGTAAAGCGGTGAAAGATCAAAGTTACGCATAAAACAGCCTCCTAAGACACTTCAGCGAGGTTGAATAATTAAGTCTTCCATCATGGACAGACTAAATAGCCAGAACTCCCTTACGGCAAATTCTTAATTTGGCTCTGATAAGAAAATGGGGGTCGCTTTCACCATTTCAACCGCCCACGATCAAAAAAATGACAATCAGTTCGGCGAAAGTTTTTTTATCCCTTACAATAAAGTGAGACAACCGCCACAGAGCGGGTCCTTGCTCCTTTTAAAACATCCAGAGGATGTTATAGATCAGCAGATTTTGGGGAACAGCACCCTGCAGGATGGAAAATGAAAACGATAAGAGTCATAGCAACCAGTTGCATGCTGTTAGCGACCAACGGCTGCTCCAGCGTAATGAGTCATACTGGCCCTAATCAGGGTTACTATCCTGGCACCCGTGCCAGCGTGGATATGCTGAAGGACGACAATACCAGTTGGGCGATGATGCCGCTGGTGGCGTTGGACCTGCCATTCTCGGCGGTGATGGATACCGTATTGCTGCCTTACGACTACATGCGCTCCGGCAGCGACAGCACCACAGACTCACCCAGAGCGCGGATCTTGCGCGGTGAAGAACAGAATCTGGCCGCCAGCGGCGATCCTGCCCATGCCGCCACGACAACCCCACAGTAAACTACGCAGTTGCGGGCTTGTGGCCCGCAGTTGATCAGGCTTCAACCACAAAAATCTGGCTGAATCCGTCGACCTCGCGCATAAAGGCCACTTTGTTTCCATCCGGTGAAAATACGATAGCATCGCCCGATGGCGGCAGCGCCGTCCGCTGAGTCAGGCGCTGCATGCGGCCACTGGCCACCTCGCACAGCATCAGGCTGTTGTCACATACCAGCGCAATCCGGCCACCCTGCGGGTGCCAGCTGAACGCCGATTGGATCCCCTGATCGCCGCGAGTGACCTGCCGTGGTTCGCCGCCATTCGGTGAAACCGTCCATAACTGCACCACGCCCGCATCATCCTTCATCAAACAGGCAATCATGCTGCCGTCTGGCGAGCTGCGCAGCCAGTGACGTGGGGCGGTTACCACGCCGGGATAACGACGCTCGCCGGTAAAGGTCAGCCGCCGCTGACGCACACCACGCGGTGGAGCAGGCAAGCTGTTTTCGGTCCCCTGCAGCGGCCGGGAACCGGCCTTTGCATAATCCGCGTCATCCTGCGGCAAATCCACAATAAACACTTCCGGCAACTTTTCACCGCCGCTGGAAAGGGTATCGCCGATAAATGCCAGCGCCCAGCGCTGCTGACGCCCATCGGGCCGTACATAACCCCGTTGCCCGACCCAGCCCTCTTCATAGGCGCGGTTAATCTGATCGCTACCGGGCTGCGGCTGTGCCGTGGTCTCGCTCACCAGCACGCAGTAGTGGCTGCCGTCATATTCACGTGGATGCTGCTTCGGCGGATTCACCCCCTGCAACGGCACGGCCACGCCGACGTTACGCAGGTCCTGCGCCCGATCCAGCTCATGCATCACATGGTCGTTATAGGTAAAGCTCAGGCGGCTGCCGTCCGGGCTGAACACGTGTACGTGAGTGCCGCCACGCAGTGCGCCCGGCGTATAAGGGGGAGTGATGTCCATCGCATCCAGGGTAATGGCCAGCTCACGGTCGGGTTCGCTGACGATCACCCCGCGGCGATGGTGAAAATCGTAATGCCAGACGCTGTCCGGGTGCTCAGGCCCATGAATGAAAGCATAGCGGGCCGGTTCATCCGGGCTGACGGTCACAACGCCAACGTGGGCCCCCTGTTGGGCGCGATATACGACTTCGACTACGCCGCTATCGACATTCACCCGCTCAATGCTCAGGCCGGTGAAGGAGGCACCATTCGGGCGCACGTCGTAAGCCAGCCACTGGCTGTCCGGCGTCCAGACATTAATATTGGTTAACTGATGCCCACGTGGGTCAAAAGTCAGCTGTTTTTCCCGATGGCTCATGGCGGCTCCCCTGCGCATGCTGGCACTGAGTCGCCATCTTACCGGATTGGGGCGCGGCTTCACATTGCCCATCGACACACTTTCCCGCAGACAGATTGGGGTTTACAAAAAATACTAAAAAGTACAAACTGGATTTTATAGTACACAAAAACACCTTTTTACCGGAGCCGCCATGAGCCACTTATTCGATGCCATTGTTTCCGCCCATCAGCAATTGCGCCCGCAGGTTCGTGTGACCCCGCTGGAACGCAGCGTGCTGCTGTCGCAGCAGTTGGGTTGCGAGCTGTATCTGAAATGCGATCACCTGCAGCCTACCGGCTCTTTTAAATTCCGTGGCGCTAGCAACAAGCTGCGGCTGCTGAGTGACGAGCAACGCCTGCGCGGGGTGATCGCCGCCTCCAGCGGTAATCACGGCCAAGCAATGGCACTGGCGGGAAAGTTGATGGGCATTGAGGTCAAGGTTTATGCGCCGGAGACGGCAGCGGCGATAAAACTCGACACCATTCGCGCTCTGGGCGCCCAGGTGGAACTGGTGGCGGGCGATGCGCTAAATGCCGAGCAGGCGGGGGAAAAGGCGGCGCAGGAACAAGGGAAGGCTTATGTCTCCCCCTATAATGACGAGCAAGTCATCGCCGGTCAGGGGACCTGCGGCATGGAGCTGGTCGAACAACAGCCGGATTTGGATGCGGTGTTTGTCGCGGTAGGTGGCGGCGGCTATATTTCGGGTATCGGCAGCGTTTTGCGGCGACTATCGCCGAAAACACAGCTAATTGCCTGCTGGCCGGAAAACGCCACCAGCATGTACAGCGCATTGGAAGCCGGCCATATTTTCCCGGTGGAAGAACAAGATACCCTGTCCGACGGCACTGCCGGCGGCGTGGAGCCCGGCGCCATCACCTTCCCTCTGTGTCAGCAGCTGATCGACCGCAAAGTCTTGGTCAGTGAAACTGAAATCAAGCGGGCTATGCGTCAAATTGCCGCCAGCGATCGCTGGATTATCGAAGGGGCTGCCGGGGTAGCCTTAGCCGCCGCCATCAAACTGGCACCGGAGTTTCAGGGAAAAAAAGTGGCCGTGGTCCTGTGCGGAAAAAACATCGTGCTGGAGAAATACCTCAAGGCGATCGCCGATGAAAATTCTTAACAAACGGCAGATACTCGAGGCTTTCGACGCAGATGCCACCACTTTACTGCTAAAAGAAGGATTTATTGCCTACTCACAACGGCAGGTACAACAACCGCCGGTACAACATTTTCTGTTTGAGCAGGCATGCGGCGATTGCTGTATTAAATCGGCGTGGCTGGAAGGAGATGAGCAATTTGTCCTCAAGGTTTCCTCCGGTTTTTACCGTAATCCGGCGCAAGGGTTGGCCAGCAATCAAGGGCTGATGATGGCTTTCTCGGCACAAACCGGTGAACCGCAGGCGTTGTTGCTGGACGAAGGCTGGTTAACCGCATTACGCACCGCTCTGGCCGGGCGGATCGTCGCCGAACTGTGTGCACCAACGGAGATCCCGGCAATAGGTATCGTCGGCTGCGGTATGCAGGCCCTGTTGCAGTTGCAACAGCTAAAATCTGTGACCGCCTGCCGGGAAGTCTGGGTATGGGGCCGCAGCGAACCAGCGCTGCAAGCCTACCGTCGCAGTGCTGAAGCCGAAGGTTTCCGGGTGAATATCAGCCAGGATGCGGCAGAGCTGGCGGCATACTGCCGGTTGATTATCACCACCACACCCAGCCGCGAGCCCATTCTGCGGGCTGCCGATATTCAGCCCGGCACCCACATCACCGCGGTCGGCGCCGATGTGCACGGCAAACAGGAACTGGAGAGCGGTCTGGTGGCCAGGGCGGATGTCTTGCTGGCAGACTCTGTTTCTCAATGTACAGAATACGGCGAGATCGCCACGGCTTATCGGCAGGGATTGTTGGCTTCGATGCCCATCGTCGAATTAGGTACCGCTCTGGCGCAAGGAAAGCAGGTGCGCAACGATCCGGAGCAAATCACCCTGGCCGATCTGACCGGCTTGGCAATTCAGGACGTGCAGATTGTGAAGGGAATTTTAGCGCGGTTATAACGGGATTAAGGGGCGCAGCTGCGCCCCCTGATGCAAAACAACTTTAGGCATTCAGTACAAATTTCTCGATGGCGCGGGCCACGCCGTCTTCAGTATTGGTGGCGGTCACAAACTGCGCCACCGCCTTCAGTTCCTCAATGGCATTGCCCATGGCCACGCCAACGCCGGCATACTCGATCATCGCGGTGTCATTGGCTTGATCGCCCAACGTCATCACGTTTTGCTGCGCAATACCGAGATGATCGGCCAGCATTTTCACGCCGGTCCCTTTATCCACGTTCTTATGCAGGATCTCCAGGAAGTACGGCGCGCTTTTCAGGATGGTATAACGCTCCCGCGTTTCAGCCGGGATGCGAGCGATGGCGCGGTCCAGCAGCTCAGGCTCATCGACCATCATCAACTTAGGGAAACGAATCGCCGGATCCATCTCTTCCACGCCGCGGTACTTGAGCGGAATGCCGGTCATCTCCGATTCGTGCACGGTGTATTTGCCGATATCTTTGTTCGGCGTATACAGCGTATCGAAATCAAATGCCTGATAGTGAACGCCGAATTCGCGTGCCATCTGCTCGAAGTAGAGATAATCCTCAAAGCCCAGCGTTTCCTGCAGGATGCATGCGCCATCTACCGCCTTCAAAACCAACGCACCGTTATAGGTAATACAAAAATCACCGGGCCCCTGAATGTCCAACTGACGCAGATAGTCCTGCACGCCGACGTAAGGTCGCCCGGTGGCCAGCACCACATGCACCCCTTTACGGCGCGCCTCGGTGATTGCCTGCTTTACCGCCGGCGTAATCTGGTGCTGCGGGTTGAGCAGCGTGCCGTCCATATCAATCGCAATCAGTTCAATAGCCATTCGAGCCTCTCCCAGTGGTTTTTCCCCATGCTAACGCGTTTCAGCCCGCCGTGTCAGCGTCAAAAACGGCGTAAAAAAATCCGCGCGGGTTGCCCGGCGCGGATTTTCACAGTCATCAATGCGTTAGATATCGATATTGGCCGCTTTCAGGGCATTCTCTTCGATAAAGGCACGACGAGGTTCAACCGCATCACCCATCAGGGTGGTGAACAATTGGTCTGCAGCAATGGCGTCCTTCACGGTCACGCGCAGCATGCGGCGGCTTTCCGGATCCATGGTGGTTTCCCACAGCTGCTCTGGGTTCATCTCGCCCAGACCTTTATAACGTTGTACCGCCAGACCGCGACGTGACTCTTTCACCAGCCACTCCAATGCCTGCTCGAAGCTTTCAATCGGCTGACGGCGCTCACCACGTTCGATGAAGGCACCCTCTTCGATCAGGCCGCGCAGTTTCTCGCCCAGCACGCAGATTTTGCGGTACTCGCCACCGTGGATAAAGTCGAAGTCGAGCGCGTAGTCGGTATCCACACCGTGGGTACGAATGCGCAGCACCGGCTCAAACATCTGGCGTTCGCGGTTCTCGAAGATCACCGAGTCATAGCTGCTGCCGTGCTGCTCTTTGTCGTTCAGCAGTTTCACCAGAGAATCAATCCAGGTCTTAACCTTGGCCTGATCGCTCAGATCCTCTTCTTGCAGAGTTGGCTGATAGATCAGGTTGTTCAGCAGCGCGCGCGGGTAGCGACGCTCCATACGACCGATCAGCTTCTGCACGCTGTAGTGTTCGGCAACCAGTTTTTCCAACTGCTCACCGCCCAGCGCCGGGGCGCTGGCGTTGATGTGCAGGGTAGCGCCGTCCATCGCGATGGCGATTTGGTATTGATCCATCGCCTCGTCATCTTTGATGTACTGTTCCTGCTTGCCTTTTTTCACTTTGTACAGCGGCGGCTGAGCAATGAACACGTGGCCGCGCTCGATGATTTCCGGCATCTGACGGTAGAAGAAGGTCAACAGCAGCGTACGGATGTGCGAGCCGTCGACGTCGGCATCGGTCATGATGATGATGCTGTGATAGCGCAGTTTGTCAGGGTTGTACTCGTCACGGCCAATGCCGCAACCCAGCGCGGTGATCAACGTCGCCACTTCCTGTGAAGACAGCATCTTGTCGAAGCGCGCCTTCTCTACGTTGAGGATTTTACCTTTCAACGGCAGGATCGCCTGGTTCTTACGGTTACGCCCCTGCTTGGCAGAGCCGCCCGCTGAGTCCCCTTCCACCAGGTACAGTTCAGACAGCGCAGGGTCACGTTCCTGGCAGTCTGCCAGTTTGCCCGGCAGGCCGGCCAGATCCAGCGCGCCCTTACGACGGGTCATTTCACGTGCTTTACGCGCCGCTTCACGAGCACGAGCCGCATCGATGATTTTGCCGACGACGATTTTCGCATCGCCCGGGTTTTCCATCAGATAGTCGACCAGCTTCTCGTTCATCAGCGTTTCAACCGCAGTTTTCACCTCGGAAGACACCAGCTTGTCTTTGGTCTGAGAAGAGAACTTCGGATCCGGCACCTTCACCGAGACCACGGCAATCAGACCTTCACGCGCATCGTCGCCGGTGGCGCTGATTTTGGCCTTTTTGCTGTAGCCTTCTTTATCCATGTAGCTGTTCAGGGTACGGGTCATCGCGGTACGGAAACCGACCAGATGGGTACCGCCGTCACGCTGCGGGATGTTGTTGGTGAAGCAGTAGATGTTTTCCTGGAAACCGTCGTTCCACTGCAGCGCCACTTCCACGCCGATGTCGTCTTTCACGGTCGAGAAGTAGAACACGTTCGGGTGGATCGGGGTTTTGTTCTTGTTCAGGTATTCAACAAACGCCTTGATACCGCCTTCGTAGTGGAAGTGGTCTTCTTTGTCGGTACGTTTGTCTTTCAGGCGGATAGACACGCCGGAGTTCAGGAAAGAGAGTTCGCGCAGGCGCTTGGCCAGGATGTCGTACTCAAATTCGGTATTGTTGGTGAAGGTTTCATAGCTCGGCCAGAAACGGACCGTGGTACCGGTCTGATCGGTTTCACCGACCACTTTCAGCGGCGACAGCGGCTCGCCCATGGCATAGGTTTGCTCGTGCACCTTGCCTTCACGACGGATCACCAGTTCCAGCTTCTCAGACAGGGCGTTAACAACGGAGACGCCCACGCCGTGCAGACCGCCGGACACCTTGTAGGAGTTGTCATCAAATTTGCCGCCGGCGTGCAGCACGGTCATGATCACCTGTGCTGCGGAAACCCCTTCCTCTTCGTGAATACCGGTTGGGATACCACGGCCATCATCCTGTACCGAAACGGAGTTGTCGGCATGGATGGTCACCTGAATGTCACTACAGTGGCCAGCGAGTGCTTCGTCGATAGCGTTGTCCACAACCTCGAATACCATGTGGTGCAGACCGGTGCCATCATCGGTGTCGCCGATATACATGCCCGGGCGCTTACGCACCGCGTCCAGCCCTTTTAATACCTTGATACTTGAGGAGTCATAAGAATTCGACATCAACGTTTCTCGCTCATTTTAGTCCTGTGGTTGAACCTCTATTTTACCTTGTTCCACGCGGAACATCTTGCCCTTTTCACCGGCCATATCGGTCACTTGTTCAGCGCTCACGGCACTGACAAAGACCTGGGCCTGGGTGGCTTTCAGGCGATCGGCCAGCAACCGGCGACGGCCGGTGTCCAGCTCGGAGGCAAAATCATCAATCAGATACAGGCAACGCCGCCCGCTCTGCCGGGTGAGAAACTCACCCTGCGCTAAGCGCAATGCGCACATCAGCAATTTAAGCTGACCGCGCGATAACAAATCCTCTACCGGCGTGCCGTCGGCACGGATGCGGAAGTCCGCCTTATGCGGCCCCACCGCGGTATAGGTTAACGCCCTGTCGCGCTCAAACTGGCGCTCCAGCAGCTCTCCGTAGTCGCTCTCTTTGTCCCAGCCGCGCTGGAAAGAGAAACTCAGGGCAAATTCGGGCAAAAACTGCGCGCACGTCGCGGTAATATCCGCGGCAATCGCGTCGCTGTAAGCTGCCCGCCACTCGCTGATGCGCTCTGCCAACGGGATCAGTTCCTGATCCCAGGCGCGGATTTGCGCATAGCGACTGACCTGGCGCAGCGCGGCATTGCGCTGCTTCAGTAACCGTTTCAGGTTGCTCCAGGCGGTGAAAAAACCGGGTTCGTTATGAAAACAACCCCAGTCCAGGAAGGCGCGCCGGAATTTCGGCCCGCCGTTTAGCAGGGTAAAACCTTCGGGGGTAATCAATTGCATTGGCAACAGCTGCGCCAGTTCAGCCACTTTGTGGCCGTCGCTGCCATCGATGCGTACCTTGCTGTCCCCCTGACGGCTCTTGCTTAATCCTACGGAAATTTCACGTTCTGCACCGTCAATGCGGCCGTGCAAAATGAACTCCGGCTGGTCGTGGCGGATCACCCGACCGGCCTGCAGGCTGCGAAATGCACGCCCGTGCCCAAGGGTATACACCGCCTCAAGCACGCTGGTTTTCCCGCTGCCGTTGGCGCCAACCAGGAAGTTGAATCCCGGCGCCAGCGCCAAATCCGCCGCTTCTATATTGCGAAAGTCTTTAATCAGTAAACGCGTCAGAGCCATGCAATCTCTTTACCGATGACGGTGCTGTAATTCAAGGTAACGAGACTACAACCGCATTGGCATGACGACGTAAGCCGCCGCCTGGCTGGCACCGTCTTCGATCTGCACGCTGGAAACCGAGTCGGTCAGCAGCAGGCGCACATCTTCACACTTGAGCGCGTTCAAGACGTCCAGCACGTAACTGACGTTGAAACCAATCTCCATCTCGGTGCCGTCGTAGCTGACATCGAGGATCTCTTCCGCTTCTTCCTGTTCCGGGTTGTTGGCGGTGATCTTGAGCTGGTTTTGGCTAACGTACAGGCGCACGCCGCGGAACTTTTCGTTCGACAAAATGGCCGCACGGGCAAACGCCTGCTTGAGCAGGTCGCAACCGGCCTCCAGCGTTTTGTCCGGGTTCTTCGGCAATACGCGACGATAATCAGGGAAACGGCCATCAACCAGCTTGGAGGTGAAGATAAAGTCACCGACGTGAGCGCGAATGTTGTTGCTGCCGATCTGCAGTTGCAGCAAGGTCTCGCCACCGTCCAGCAGACGCACCAGCTCCATCACGCCTTTACGCGGCACGATCACCGAATGTGACGGCAATTCCTGGCCGATCGGCATCGAGCACACCGCCAGGCGGTGACCGTCGGTCGCCACGGTACGCAGCTCTTCCCCTTCGGTTTCGAACAGCATGCCGTTTAAGTAGTAACGCACGTCCTGATGAGCCATCGAGAACTGCGTGGCTTCAATGAGGCGCTTCAACGTCGCCTGAGGCAGCGAAAATTCAACTTCGCTCTGCCAGTCGTCCAGGTTCGGGAAATCCGCCGCCGGCAGCGTAGAAAGTGAGAAGCGGCTGCGGCCGGAACGCACCAGCATGCGCTCGCTTTCAAGCGTTACGGTGATCTCGGCCCCTTCAGGCAGGCCACGGCAGATATCAAAGAATTTACGCGCGGGGACGGTAGTCGCGCCCGCTTCATGGGGCTGGGACAGGGCAACGCGCGCCACCATCTCCATCTCCAGATCGGTACCGGTCAGCAGCAGGGAGCCTTCCGTCACCTGCAACAGCAGGTTACCCAGAATTGGCAAGGTTGGGCGGCCGCCCAGCGGGCTGCTCACCTGTTGCAGCGGTTTTAGCAGATGCTCACGTTCAACGATAAATTTCATAGCGCTAGGAAGATAATGTTCTGATTAAATTGGAGAAATCTTCTTTGATGTCGTGACTTTCCTCACGCAGCTGCTCAATCTTCCGGCAGGCGTGCAACACCGTGGTATGGTCGCGGCCACCAAACGCATCGCCGATTTCTGGCAGGCTGTGGTTGGTGAGTTCTTTTGCCAATGCCATCGCCATTTGGCGCGGGCGGGCAACGGAACGCGAACGCCGCTTGGACAACAAATCCGCGACTTTAATTTTATAGTATTCCGCCACCGTCTTTTGAATATTATCGATGGTGACCAGCTTTTCCTGCAGAGCCAGCAGATCGCGCAGCGCTTCACGCACGAAATCAATGGTAATGGCACGGCCGGTAAAGTTTGCGTTGGCAATCACGCGGTTCAGCGCCCCTTCGAGCTCACGCACGTTGGAACGCAGGCGCTTGGCGATAAAGAACGCCACTTCGCCTGGCAGACGGATATCGTTCTCGTCGGCCTTTTTCATCAGGATCGCCACGCGGGTTTCCAGCTCAGGCGGCTCGATCGCCACCGTCAGCCCCCAACCGAAGCGAGACTTCAGGCGATCTTCCACGCCGTTAATCTCTTTGGGGTAGCGGTCTGAGGTCAGGATAATCTGCTGATTGCCTTCCAACAGGGCGTTAAAGGTATGGAAGAATTCTTCCTGCGAACGCTCTTTATTGGCAAAAAATTGGATGTCATCGATCAGCAGCGCATCGACCGAGCGGTAATAACGCTTAAATTCTTCAATGGCATTGTTCTGCAAGGCTTTGACCATGTCCTGAACAAAGCGTTCAGAGTGCATGTAGACCACTTTGGCGTTGGCCTTGCGGGCCATGATGCCGTTGCCTACCGCGTGCAACAGGTGCGTTTTACCCAGGCCGGTGCCGCCATACAGGAACAACGGGTTATAGGCACCGCCCGGGTTATCCGCCACCTGGCGGGCCGCCGCGCGCGCCAACTGGTTGGATTTACCCTCAACAAAGTTATCAAAGGTATGCTTTGGGTTAACGTTGGAGCGGTAGGAAAGTTCAGGCTGAGGAGCCGCGTTGTCCCAGCTGGGACGGGACGGTGCCACGGCTCGCGCTACCGGTGCGCTGGGTGCGCTTGCACTCACGCTGGCGGTAACGGTCTGGCTGATGATTTGGGAGAGCGGTTTGCTGCCCACTTCAAAACGCAGCAAGGGGGCATCCGTACCGCAGAAATCATTCAACAGGCCATTGATATTGTTTAAGTACTTATCGCGAACCCAATCCAGCACAAAACGATTTGGCGCATACAGCGCCAGGGTGTTGTCACTCAGTTCCGCCTGCAATGGGCGTATCCACATACTAAATTCTGTGGCAGGTAACTCATCCTGCAATCGGGCAAGACACTGCTGCCAAAGCGAAAGTGACACGGCGGACTCCACTCGAACAAGATCAATAAAAGAAAAGAATCAGGCTACTTTTTTATAACTCATGATTTTTGACACATACCCGGCATCGGCTGTTTGCCTGTGGGGGATGCGAACCGCCTTTCACGGTTTATGTCCCTCACGATCCCCGCTTGAGAGATCGCGATCGGAATGACGGATCATAGCGCAATCCGCGCAAGAGATCCTCCCCTTCATCACAGATTAGATCCATTTTATCCACAGGCCCCGGCCTGCGGCGATCTTTTCACCAGCCGCGCCAAATTGCAGGCAAAATCCCGCCTGAGGAACGGCATTTTTTACATTGTCAACCGGTTATACCCTGTTATCCACGTCGGATCCTTGGCTTTAGCCACAAGGATCGCGTCGGGATCCTTGCGATTTACCCCCGAGTCCGTATAATCTTCGCCCTACGTGTGTACCTGGTTCCTTAATGGTGTGTCATTAACCAGACAGGATTCTGCGGTGACCACGGGCCAAGACCGGATTTTACTCCGTATTGGCAGACAACCAGGTAGGCTAGCGCGATGTGAATTGACTCAGGACTGTACAATTATTACAATCCCGCTTCTTTATATATTGCGATTGAGGCGTCGGTCGTCTTCACGCCGAATAGCCAAACGCGTTTACTGATCAGTAATTATTTAAGTTTAGGTAGAAATCGCCATGAAACGCACTTTCCAACCGTCCGTATTGAAGCGCAACCGTAGCCACGGTTTCCGTGCTCGTATGGCCACCAAAAATGGTCGTCAAGTTCTGGCCCGCCGTCGTGCGAAAGGCCGTTCTCGTCTGACTGTTTCTAAGTAATAAAAGCTAACCCGCTGAGTGGTTAAGCTAGCTTTTCCCAGGGAGTTACGTTTGTTAACTCCCACTCATTTCACTTTCGTCTTCCAGCAGCCACAACGGGCTGGCACGCCGCAAATCACCATCCTCGGCCGCCTGAACCAGCTGGGGCATCCCCGCATCGGTCTTACCGTCGCCAAAAAACACGTCAAACGCGCGCATGAACGCAATCGGATCAAACGCCTAACCCGCGAAAGCTTCCGTTTACGTCAGCACGAGTTACCGGCGATGGATTTTGTCGTGGTGGCCAAAAAAGGGATAGCGGATTTGGATAACCGCGCGCTGACGGAAGCTTTGGAAAAATTATGGCGTCGCCACTGTCGCCAGGCTCCCGCATCCTGATCGGGCTGGTGCGGGCTTACCAGCTCGTCATCAGTCCGCTGCTTGGGCCTCGTTGTCGCTTCCAGCCGACATGCTCTCATTACGCAATTGAGGCATTAAGCAGGTTTGGCATGATAAAAGGCAGTTGGTTAGCATTGAAACGCGTATTAAAATGCCACCCCTTGAACCCAGGTGGCGATGATCCCGTGCCGCCGAAACCCGACGATAACAGAGAACACTAACGATGGATTCGCAACGCAATCTTCTCCTCATCGCTCTGCTGTTCGTGTCTTTCATGATCTGGCAAGCCTGGCAAACGGACAACGCTCCGCAACCAGTCGCCCAGACCACGCAACAGACTTCGAACACTGCTACCGGTGATGCCGCAAGCTCAGCAGTTCCAGCCAGTGGTCAGGGTAAACTGATTACCGTTAATACTGACGTGCTGTCGCTGACCATCAACACCCGTGGTGGTGATATCGAGCAGGCTAAACTGTTGGCTTACCCGGACACTCTGGGTTCATCGACGCCATTCCAACTGCTGGAAACCACACCGTCATTTGTTTATCAGGCGCAAAGCGGCCTGACCGGCAGAAACGGTCCGGATAACCCGGCAAACGGCGAACGTCCTCTGTACCAGACGGCGCAGGACAGCTACACCCTGCCGGAAGGCCAGGAAGAGCTGCGCATTCCGCTGACCTTTACCGGTAAAGACGGCGCAATCTACACCAAGACTTTCGTGCTCAAGCGTAATCATTACGCGGTTGCTGTTGACTACAATGTCGACAACAAAGGCACCACCCCGCTGGAACTGACCCTGTTCGGCCAACTGAAGCAGACGACCGAGCTGCCTAAGCACCGTGACACCGGCAGCAACAACTTCGCTCTGCACACCTTCCGTGGTGCGGCCTACTCTTCCAGCGAAGACAAATACCAGAAATATGCGTTCGATAAGGACGAAAACCTGAGTGTCACCACGCAGGGCGGTTGGGTTGCCATGCTGCAACAGTACTTCGCCACCGCATGGGTGCCGGCAACTCAGGGCAGCAACACCTTCTATACCGCCAAACCTGGCGACAACCTGTCCACCATTGGCTTCAAATCTACTCCGGTAGTGGTGCAGCCTGGTGCGCAGCAGCAGCTGAATGCCACCCTGTGGGTGGGTCCGGAACTGCAGGACCAGATGGCCCAACTGGCGCCGCACCTGGATCTGACCGTGGATTACGGTTGGTTGTGGTTCATCTCTCAGCCGCTGTTCAAATTGCTGAAGTTTATCCACGGCTTTATCGGTAACTGGGGCTTCTCCATTATCATCATCACCTTCATCGTGCGTGGCATCATGTACCCGCTGACCAAAGCGCAGTACACCTCGATGGCCAAAATGCGCATGCTGCAGCCAAAACTGCAGGCGATGCGTGAGCGTATTGGTGATGACAAACAGCGCATGAGCCAGGAAATGATGGCGCTGTACAAGTCTGAGAAAGTGAACCCGTTGGGTGGGTGTTTGCCGCTGGTTATCCAGATGCCAATCTTCCTGGCGCTGTACTACATGTTGATGGGCTCGGTTGAGCTGCGCCATGCGCCGTTCGCCCTGTGGATCCATGACCTGTCGGCGCAAGACCCGTACTACATCTTGCCAATCTTGATGGGCGTGACGATGTTCTTCATCCAGAAGATGTCGCCAACCACCGTCACTGACCCGATGCAGCAGAAAATCATGACCTTTATGCCGGTGATCTTCACAGTGTTCTTCCTGTGGTTCCCGTCAGGTCTGGTGCTGTACTACATCGTCAGTAACCTGGTGACCATCCTCCAGCAGCAGCTGATTTACCGTGGCCTGGAAAAACGTGGTCTGCACAGCCGCGACAAGAAAAAGACCTAAGCGTATTGTAGGGGTTCGGCGCGCTGAACCCTTGCAGCAAAAGATAAGAGGCGGTCATTAAGACCGCCTTTTTGCATATTGAATCGTCAGAGAGAATCACTATGAGCACCACCGATACCATCGTAGCCCAAGCCACCCCGCCGGGACGCGGCGGCGTCGGCATTTTGCGT
This sequence comes from Serratia sp. OS31, assembly GCF_014164835.1. Taxonomy (NCBI): domain Bacteria; kingdom Pseudomonadati; phylum Pseudomonadota; class Gammaproteobacteria; order Enterobacterales; family Yersiniaceae; genus Serratia; species Serratia sp. OS31. Next base: position 89,473 of record NZ_JACJFQ010000013.1, read on the forward strand.
ATTTCCGGCCGTGGCGCCAAAGACGTAGCCCAGGCCCTGCTCGGCAAACTGCCGAAGCCGCGTTACGCCGATTATCTGCCATTCCGTGATGCCGAAGGCGCTACCCTGGATCAGGGCATCGCGCTGTGGTTTCCAGGCCCGAACTCGTTTACCGGCGAGGACGTGCTGGAACTGCAAGGCCACGGTGGGCCGGTTATCCTCGATTTGCTGCTCAAACGCGTACTGGCGCTTCCCGGCGTGCGTATCGCTCGTCCCGGCGAATTTTCCGAGCGTGCCTTCCTGAATGACAAGCTGGATCTGGCGCAGGCCGAAGCGATTGCCGACCTGATCGACGCCAGTTCTGAGCAGGCGGCGCGTTCTGCCATGAACTCGCTGCAGGGGGCGTTCTCCACCCGCATCAATCAGCTTGTGGAAGCACTTACTCACCTGCGAATCTACGTAGAAGCAGCGATCGACTTCCCGGATGAGGAAATCGACTTTCTGTCTGACGGTAAAATCGAAGCGCAGCTCAACGGAGTCATGGCCGATCTGGACAACGTACGCGCAGAAGCGCGTCAGGGCAGCCTGCTGCGCGAAGGGATGAAAGTGGTGATCGCCGGGCGACCTAACGCCGGTAAATCCAGCCTGTTGAACGAACTGGCCGGTCGCGAAGCGGCTATCGTCACCGATATCGCCGGCACCACTCGCGACGTGTTGCGTGAGCATATTCACATCGACGGCATGCCTTTACACATCATCGACACCGCCGGCCTGCGCGAAGCCAGCGACGAAGTGGAGCGTATCGGTATCGAACGTGCGTGGAACGAGATCGAACAGGCTGACCGCGTGCTGTTCATGGTCGATGGCACCACCACCGCGGCGACCGAGCCGGCAGAGATTTGGCCGGAGTTTATGGCCCGCCTGCCACATCGTCTACCTATCACCGTGGTGCGCAACAAAGCCGACATCACCGGTGAAACCTTGGGTATGACAGAAGTAAATGGTCACTCACTTATTCGCCTGTCGGCGCGTACCGGTGAAGGTATCGACCTGCTGCGAGACCACCTGAAGCAGAGTATGGGCTTCACCAGCAATATGGAAGGCGGTTTCCTGGCGCGCCGCCGTCACCTGCAGGCGCTTGAGCAAGCGGCCCAGCATCTTGTCGAGGGCAAAGAACAGTTAGTGAGCGCTTACGCGGGGGAGCTGCTGGCCGAAGAATTGCGACTGGCGCAGCAAGCGCTGAGTGAAATCACCGGCGAATTCACCTCAGATGACCTGCTGGGACGTATTTTCTCCAGTTTCTGCATCGGTAAATAAGCGGCGGTAACGCACCGACCGACCTATTCACGGCCAGGACAAGCCTTTGTTCTGGCCGTTTTTCTTTGCCCCGCTCTGCGCCTTGGCTCACAGAGCCGTCACAACCCTCTACGATATACTGGTGGGTCAGGGATCCCTCTCAGGAACGAGCAAAGATGGCATTAACCTTCAAGGTGCTGCTGGAAAACCGCCGCGCCGCCGGCGCCAATCCGTCACTGCTGGCCAAGGCCGGCTTAAGCCTGCTGCTTCAGGATGAAACTGCCAGCGTTTTATTTGATACCGGCCCTGACGGCAGTTTCCTGCAAAATGCACGGCTGATGGGCGTCGATCTCTCCACAATAACCGCAACCGTGCTCTCCCATGGCCACTATGATCACTGCGGCGGCGTCACCTGGCTGCCTGACGACAGCCGCATCATCTGCCATCCGCAGATCGGCGACGAGCGCTATGCGGCGCTGAAGGTGCTGGGCCACAGCCGAAAAATCAAAAAGCTCTCTTTGGATATCGATTACTCACGCCACCGCATGGAGTACAGCCGCCAGTCGCTGTCTATCAGCGATCGCTTTATGTGGTCAGGCGAAATCGCAGTACCCGCACCGCGCGCTTATGGGGTGACTGCCGGGGAAAATGCAGGGGTGGATTATGTCATCGACGAAGGCGTGCTGATTTATAAATCCGATCGCGGACTGGTGATTATTACCGGTTGTGGGCATCGTGGGATCATTCACATCGTGCGTCACTGCCAGAAAATCACTGGGATCGATCGGATCCACGCGTTGATCGGCGGTTTTCATCTGCGCTGTGCGTCACCTCGCACGCTATGGCGGATAAGACATTTTCTTCATCAGCAAAAACCGGAGAAATTAATGGGCTGCCATTGCACCGGAACCTGGGGACGGCTGTGGTTACCGGAGATGGTGTCACCCGCGACCGGAGACACTTTCGTGCTGGAATAAGACGCTGACAAGCCAGCTGGTTTTCGCCTCCTGCCACGTAGCATGGCAGGAGAGGTAACCGACAAGCGACCTCTATCTCTCCCTCCTTACCAAAATTCACCTAAGCTTAATCTCAGCGATTTCCATCAAAGAGATAAGAAAAAATGAATGAACCACTGGATTTACTCGGCGTTGGCCTGGGCCCGTTCAACCTCAGCCTGGCGGCGCTGGCCTATGAAAGTGGTGCTCTTAATTATGCCTTTCTCGATCGCAACGCCAGCTTCCGCTGGCATCCCGGAATGCTGTTACCTTCCGCTTATATGCAGACCTATGTCCTGCAGGACCTGGTCACCGCGGTAACGCCTCGCAGCCAATTCTCCTTTATCAATTACCTGGTCGAGCAGAAAAAAATTTATCGTTTTTTGATCACCGAACAGCAAATCATCAGTCGCGAAGAGTTCTCTGATTATTTGAGCTGGGCCTGTAATAGATTAGAAGGGTTACAGTTTTCCCAGTCGGTTGAAAGCATTGATTTTGACGATGACAAACAGCTGTTCGAAGTCCGCACCCTCGACCAAGCCCTGTGGGCGAAGAATATCTGTCTGGGCACCGGCCACGATCCCTGGCTGCCGGCCGAATTTTATCCGGCGCTGGGCGAAAACTGCCTGCATGCCGCCGAAATCGCCCTTCGTAATCCGGATCTGACCGGTAAGCGGGTGGCGGTAATTGGCGGCGGCCAAAGCGGTGCCGATATTTTTCTGAATGCGCTGCGGGGTCACTGGGGCGAACCGGCCCAGCTCGACTGGATTTCCCGTCGGCCCAATTTTCAGCCGCTGGATGAGTCAGCCTTCACCAATGAATATTTCACTCCGGAGTACGTCGATTATTTTTATACGCTGCCGCAGGACATCCGCGAGCGCGAACTCAAGACTCAGAAACTGCCGGCCGACGGTATTAGCAACCATACGTTACGTACTTTGTACCGGGAGCTTTATATGCGTTTCGATGTGATGCACCAGCCGCGCAACGTGCGTCTTTTGCCGCATCGCACGCTACTGGCGATCGAGCCGACGGGCAAAGGGTTGCAATTGCGAACCCGACACGGTCTTGAAAATCGCCAGGAAGGATTTAATGCCGATGTCGTCATTTTAGCCACCGGTTATCGCCCTTCACTCCCTGCCTATTTGAAACCCCTGTTGCCACGCATTCCTTTCGACGACCAACAACACTTGCCGTTACTGCCCGATTTTAACCTCGAATGGCAGGGGCCTGAGCAGAATCGCATTTATGCGGTGAATGCCGGTATCCACAGCCATGGCAGCGCGGAAGGCGGACTCAGCCTGATGGCCTGGCGCTCAGCACGCATTCTCAATCATCTGCTCGGTAAACCCCATTTTGATCTGGCGCCAAACGCCTCGCTGATTCAATGGTGGAGTGACGCTGCCCCGGACAATGATATTACTCAAACAGATAAATAGGATAAAACGCATACTGTTTTTTGATGATAAATCCTCGACTTATGCTTAATCTAACTCCCCTGCGTTTTCAGCGACCCCTCTGTTATGGAGTGAATAATGGCGTGTCATTTTGCCCGATGGATCCCCACGTCCACCGCACTGGATACCCGGAGACTCTCCGCCGAGATCGTTGCCGCTACCGCTGCTTTTTCCGTTAAACGCCGCCAACGCTTTCTGCAGGGACGCATCCTGCTCGCCGAAATGATGTTTTATCTCTACGGCCTGCCGACATTGCCCCCCATCGCGACCACACCAACCGGCCGTCCCTGTTTTGTCGACAACCACCTGCCCGATTTCAGCCTGGCCTACGCCAGCGATACGGTAGGGGTTTTGTTAAGCGATGAAGGCAAGGTGGGGCTGGATATTGAAGTCATGCGCGCCCGGGGCGGGCAACAGAAAAGACTGCAGGACCAATTTCAAACGCCGGCGGAAAGTGCCTGGATCAGTGCGCAATACGATCGGCTGGAGGCAGAAACGCAGCTGTGGAGCATCCGCCAAAGCGTGTTGAAAATTTCCGGCCTGGGTAACAGCGGGCAATCAACGCTGCTGTTGCACCCTTTTTCCGGTCACCTGCGATCCAGCATCACCCCCCAGGTTCAGGTGATGAGCGATGCCGACGAATATCTGAGCTGGGCTTGCGCGCGCGAACCTGTTCTCGAACGCTTGGTATGCTGGCAGTATGAAACCCATAAAGGCCTGCAGAAAAACGGCGAGATCTCTCCACGCGCACCGGCCAGTTCCACCCGCTTTATCAAACTGACCAGCCTGTCACTTAACCGCTGACATCAACCGCTTACCCTGCGGCGAAACCCTGAGATAAAACTTTCTTTAACGCATAAATTTCTGCATAAAACTGTAAAGTCAGCTAAATATTCAGCAATCATCTATTCTCTCCTGCAGCTTTGCCCTACTATCTCCTGATGTTCTAAGCTGAATCTGTTCATTCGAAAGGGAGAATCACCATGTCAGACCAAGCATTAAAAATCGTTACCCTGCTCGGCAGCCTGCGTAAAGGCTCGTACAACGCCATGGTCGCCAATGCCCTGCCGGGCCTTGCGCCACAAGGCGTCACCATCGAAGCGCTTCCTTCAATCCGTGATATCCCGCTGTACGATGCCGATGTGCAACAGGAAGAAGGTTTCCCTGCTGCAGTGGAAGCGATCGCAGAGCAAATCCGTCAGGCGGACGGCGTTATCATCGTTACCCCGGAATATAACTACTCGGTGCCAGGTGGGTTAAAAAACGCCATCGACTGGCTCTCCCGCCTGCCGAACCAGCCCTTAGCCGGTAAGCCCGTAGCCATTCAGACCAGCTCTATGGGGCCGATTGGCGGCGCGCGCTGCCAGTATCACCTGCGTCAGATCCTGGTGTTTCTCGATGCCATGGTGATGAACAAGCCGGAATTTATGGGCGGCGTGATCCAGAATAAAGTGGATGCTCAGGCTGGGGAGTTGATTGACCAGGGCACGCTGGACTTCCTGACCGGCCAGCTGTCCGCATTCAGCGATTATATTCGTCGTCTGAAATAAACGCCTTTTACAGATGCCTTCACCAAAAAGTTGGCTGAAGGCGTCATACCAATGAGAGATCTATCTATAAACCATTAAAAATAAAGTCATTAAATTATGTATTTTTTCATATTAGCCATGTTACTGGCTTTCATCACCAGACCACTATTAGCCACAGAAATGCGTTATCCCGCCGGAGAAGAGCCGATCGAGCTGCCGGTACATAGCCCGTTGAATGCCCAATATCCACGTACCGCCCAGAGCCAGGAAGACAAAAAGATTGCGGCCATGTCGCTGTACCTGACGCTGATGCGTGAAGATGGGCGGAACATATGGGCCCCCTATCAACTGGCGGCCTCTTCGGCGGAAAAGGGCCAAACCGAACTGGCTGAACGCTATCTGCAGCTGAGTGCCGATCGCGGGTTGTGGTATTACTACAACCTGTTGGAGGACGATGCCTTCAATAGCATTCAGCACAGCAGGACCTATCAATCAATTTTGGCGGTCACCAAAGCCCGTTACCTGCAACATGCGCATTGGTACGAAGGCAAAGCCAGCTACGCCATTCCTGAAGGCACACCGCCTGCCGGCGGTTGGCCAACGGTGGTGTACCTGCATACCTACGGCAAGAGCGCCGGTATCACCCCCGAAGAGCGTTTGTTGTTTAGCGAGATGGGCGTGGCCTATGTTGAGATCAACGGTACCCAGATGCTGTCGGAGAACAGCTTCCGCTGGTCGAATTACAGTGACGAAAGCACTCAAAGCGCGATCCAGCGGGCTTTGCAGCCGGCCGCGGAGCTAAAGCTCAATCCGCAACGGATCTACCTGACCGCCCGCGGGCAAGGCGCGCTGCACGCCGCCAATCTGCTGGCCAAATACCCGCAGCTTTATGCCGGCGCGATGCTGATCGCCCCCAATGGTGAGATCAAGCAGGCTCAGCAATCGCTGGCGGCCAATAAGCGGTTGGTGGTGGCATATTACGATCGGCAAAACTTCAGCGATCAGGCGTTGGCGATGCATTTCGCCAATTTGTTCAGTGAGAATAACCAGGTTGAAACGCTGCATTTTTCTCAGGGGGAGAATCCTGACGGTGGCTGGCAGGCCCGTTTTAAACGGCCTTTACAGTGGATGTTGCAGCAGGCGCCCGATGCGACGCCGGGTGCCTAAAAGATAACAGGGCCGACCAGCGTCGGCCCTTGCCGTATTAATGGCCGTCTACAAACACGATTTTCAGCACAAACAGCAGCGCCACTACCACCACGCATGGGCTGATTTCGCGCCAGCGACCGGTCCCGAGCTTCATCACGCAGTAGGAAATAAAGCCAAGCGCAATACCTTCGGTGATCGAGAAGCTGAACGGCATCATGACTGCCGTGACGAACGCCGGAACGGCTTCGGTCAGGTCATCCCACTTCACCCGCGCCAGGCTGGAGGTCATCAACACGCCAACGTAGATCAGCGCGCCGGCTGCGGCATAAGCCGGCACCATACCCGCCAGCGGCGACAGGAAAATCACCAGCAGGAACAGGATGCCGGTTACCACGGCGGTCAGGCCGGTACGGCCACCGACGGATACCCCGGCGGAGCTTTCAATATAGGCGGTAACCGAAGAAGTGCCGACAAAGGAGCCGGCTACCGAACTGATGCTGTCGACATACAGTGCCTGCTTCATGCGCGGGAACTTGCCCTTGTCATCCGTCAGCCCGGCCTTGTCGGTCACGCCAATCAGGGTGCCTGAGGAGTCGAACAGGTTGACCAGCATAAAGGAGAAAATCACCCCGGCCAGGCCAATATTCAACGCCCCGGCCAGATCAACCTGACCCACTACCGAGGTAATGTTCGGGGGCATCGAGAAGACACCGCCGTATTTCACATCCCCCAGCGCCCAACCGATCAGCGTAGTGACCACAATAGAAATCAGCACTGCCGCATGGAAGTTGCGTGAAGACAATACCGCGATGATAAAGAAGCCCAGCGCGCCGAGCAGCACGTTGTGCGAAGTCAGGCTGCCGATGGTCACCAGCGTATCCGGGTTAGCCACCACGATACCGGCGTTTTTCAGCCCCATCATGCCGATAAACAGACCGATACCGCTGGTAATGCCCACCCGCAGGCTCATCGGAATATTGGCAATCATCCAGTAGCGGACGCGGAAAATGGTCAGCAGCAATAAGCCGACTGCCCCCCAGAAAATGGCGCCCATGCCGATCTGCCATGAGATGCCCATCGCGCCGACCACCACAAACGCGAAGAACGCATTGAGACCCATCGCCGGTGCCAGCGCTACCGGAAGATTCGCCAGCAGGCCCATGAAAATACTGCCGAAAGCGGCAATCAGACAGGTTGTCACGAACACTGCCTGCGTATCCATGCCCGCCGCGCCCAGGATTTGGGGGTTAACGAACACGATATACACCATGGTCAAGAAGGTAGTAATACCGGCAATCGTTTCCGTACGCGCCGTAGTGCCATGTTGCTTGAGTTTAAACACGCGCCCAAGCAAGCCTTGCTCGACGTCAAGGCCAGATACTGGTTTGCTCATTATCAGAATTCCGAAGAAGGGAATGGACAGTCGCCGGCTATCCTATAACAAAAAGTCAGGGTTTTGACGCCGCTCACAGGTTTTTTTCGCCGTCTTTACGGCTATAAACCCCAACAGGTTGTATTTGCTGATATTCATCGGAAAACCGGGATTCAGCAGTCGCAATCCTGACTGATGCGGTTAAAGTGGCATTATCGCTGTTGACTCGAAGGACACTGACGCTGATGAACCAGATTGACTGTATTTTGTTTGATTGCGACGGCACGCTGGTGGACAGCGAAGTGCTGTGCAGCAAAGCCTATGTGCACATGTTTGCCCACTACGGCATCCACCTGTCACTGGACGACGTGTTCAGAAGATTCAAAGGGGTGAAGCTGTACGAGATTATCGAACAGGTTAATGCACAACAGGGCACCACGTTGGCAAAAGAAGAGCTAGAGCCGCTGTACCGTCAGGAAGTAGCCCGTCTGTTCGATAGCGAGCTGCAACAAATCGCCGGGGCGCGTGAACTGCTGGCGCAGGTGAAGGTGCCGATGTGCACCGTTTCCAACGGCCCGGTCAGCAAGATGCAACACTCGCTCGGCCTGACCGATATGCTGCACTATTTTGATGACCGGTTGTTCAGCGGCTATGATATCCAACGCTGGAAGCCGGATCCGGCCATTGTGTTCCATGCCGCCGAAAAAATGCAGGTGCCGGTGGAACGCTGCATCCTGGTGGATGATTCCGCCGCCGGCGCGCAGGCCGGGATCGCCGCCGGGATCCCGGTGTTTTACTTCTGCGCCGATCCGCATAACCAGCCGATCGATCACCCCTTGGTCACCGCATTCGACGACCTGGCGCAGTTACCGGCGCTCTGGCGCGAGCGCGGCTGGCAGCTGACTCGCTAACCAGCGTCACAAAAAAGGGCCATAACGGTGTTAACCGCAGGCCCTTTTAAAGGCGAGGCGTGGAGGGACGATCCGCCCTGATTGCCCATCACCACCGTTGCTGTTTAAAGGTTAACGCCATACTAATTTAGGACCCAATTTGCTTTCGCGGGAGAAGAAATTCAGCTCGCTTCCCTGCTGTTTATTTCGGACACAAACCGCCATTTCTTTCTTGCCTGCCGCCAGTTGCTCTTTGGCATAATCGGTAAAGTCACTAAAGCGCGCACCGGGGTGATCCCATTTTTGCACAACCAGAAAACCCACGAAGCGATCGCTGCAATTAGCCGTTGATGGGAGGTTATCGCTGTCGTTCCAATGGCTATCGGCAGCAAACATAGACAACCACTGTTGCCCGGTCCCTTCCCCCTTGGTATAGCCACCGATATTGTGGAGTTCTATCTTATTGTGCGGATAATCCCCCAGGAGGCGGTCAACGTTCTCGGGGATAGCCAATTTAATCATCATGGTATCGCTACTGTTTAACCGAAGATTTTCATCCGTGGCATTGACCTTACCTTGTGGATCAATCCACACATCGGCAAGCGCAGAGCTTTGCGCCAACGGAACACGATCATTACAATCAACGTTGTTATTCATACAATTATCTACCACAAACTGCAGCCCCTCAGGTTTCCAGCCATTGATAAAGTCTGCATGGGCCGTGTAGAGACTTCCCCATTGCTCTTGCCATTGCCCATTTTTCCACACCGGATCTAGAGAAAGCTGCGCCTGTGAAACATCTGGGTTTTCCCCTAGTTCATACACCGCGCTAAGATGCATCTCAGGCAACGTGATTGGATGGCTAGCCGGGCAACTGCCACTTAATGGATAAACGACGTTCATCTTGTGGTTAACCACATCCGGCTTCAGATTTTCTCCATCCCAGCAGAAAGGAAAGTGCACGTTGATATTTAATTGATATTGGCCATTTTCATTCTTTTTAGAACAGCTTTGCGGTGCGGTTTGAGTGTATCCGTTACCAGAACAAAGATAATCGACGTGGCTGTTAGGCTTTACGCCCATATGGTCGCCTGCCAGCATTTGCAATCCCGTCGGGAATGGATGGATCTTTGCCCGCTCATCTTGATTCCAATAGTAAGTTTTCTGCATCTTCGGCTTGATGATTTCATCGCCTCGCCGTAAAGAAGGCGTCCAATAGGCTGAACGGTCTGCGCTGGAGTGGCAGGTTGTCTGTGGATTTTTCACCAAGGATTCGGTGGTGGTAAACGCATCAACTTCCGTGTTGCCAAAAAAATCATGCAACATCGCTTCGCCTGGCTTCTGCGGGTACAAAATGGCATCGTCGGGCAAGGTATGTGAATAGTCGCAGATAACGTTAAAACCTACGGCACTCCATGCCTGCCCACCCCATAAAGCCGTGGCACATAATGCCAATTTTATCATTTTATTTTTCATTGAGTTACTCCCTTTATTTGCGTGAGTGTCTGGCCGAACACCTGCAAAATACACCCATGGGAGCACACAATCAGTCAGCCTGCGTCCGGTGAGGAGCAGTACGACAAACCAGTTTTAACTAGCCGGTAACGGCGGTTTGTTGCGCCACCAGCGCCATGATCGTTTTACAGCCCGGGTCTGCGGGCTGTAGCGGCGATTGACCGCATTGGCCAGCAGATCCAACGCCAGGCAGAACACGAAGTACACTAACGCGATAAACAGGAATACCTCCATCGGATACACCATGCTGCGGTTGTTGACCTGGGTCGCCAGAAAGGTCAGTTCGCCGACGCCGACGATATAGGCCAGGGAGGTGTCCTTGATCAGCGAAATCCACTGGTTGATAAACGACGGCACCATCATGCGCAGCGCCTGCGGCAGCACGATCAGCCACAGCGTTTGCCAGCGAGTCAGGCCCAACGATAACCCGGCCTGCCACTGCCCCGGCCCGATGGCGGCAATGCCGGCTTTCACCGCATGCGCCAGATAAGCGGAGGCGATCAACGCCAGAGCGCAAACCACCGTGGTAATTTCCGGAATATCTACGCCAAAAACGATGGGTAGCAGGAAATAGGTCCAGAAAATCAGCATGATCACCGGAATTGCGCGGAAAAAGCCCAAAACCGCCGCCAACAACCCGGCCGCCACGCCGCGTGACATCGCCAATGCCACTCCCAGCAGGGTGCCGAGAACCGCCGAAGCCACCCCCGCCATCAGGCTGATCGCCAGCGTCAATGCCGCACCGCCCAGTGGCCCTTCCGGCCAGGTCCCCCACAGCAGATACCCGAGGTTATCGCCAATGATGCTGAAATCCATCTTAATGTCCTCCCAGCGGTTTACGCTGCTGCCGCCACATGCCCCAGCCTTCCAATAGCGCAATGATGGCGATATACAACACCGTCGCCACGCCAAAGGCCTGGAAGGTACGTAGCGTCTCTGTTTCTACCTGACGCGAAGCATAGGAAAGTTCAGCTACGCCGATCGCCATGGTCAGCGAGGAGTTTTTTATTACGTTCATGTATTGGCCCAGCAGCGGCGGCATGGCAATTTTCAGCGCCTGCGGCAGTACCACATAGCGCATGGCCTGCCATCCGGTCAGCCCCAGCGCGTTGGCGGCGTACTTTTGTCCGCTGGCGACGCCACGGATACCGGAGCGGATCTCTTCGGCGATAAAAGCGGTGGAGTAAAGCGTCAGGCCGAAGAAACCGGCCAGAAATTCAAACGAGGGCCACTCAAGCGGGCCGATGTGGTGTGGCGTATTCAGCCACTGCATGGCGGCGGATGGCAAAATCTGCCCGGCGGCGAAATACCAGAAGAACAGCTGCACCAGCAGCGGCGTATTGCGAAACAGTGAGCTGTAACCGACCGCCAGCCAGCGCAGTACCCTCAGGCGGCTGTCACGCATCGCCGTCAGTAAAAAGCCCAGCAGCGTGGCTGCCAGGCTCGCACAGGCGGAAAGCCACAGCGTCAGCAGGAAGCCATCCCATAACCAGCTCAGATACTGCGGCGCCAGCAGCCAGTCTGAGAGTTGTTGCAAATTCATGCCTAATCCTTGTCTTGCACCATGCGCCAAGGGCGCAGCAAGCTGCGCCCCTCCGTTCTGACATCACGATCCCCAGAATCAGGCCTTAGGCTGCTGATCCAGAGGAGCGATAGTGAAGTCGCCGCGCGGTTGAGCGGTTTTGGTTTCCGGCCCGAACCAGCGATTGTAGATTTTCACCGCTTCGCCGTCCTTTTCCAGTTTGATCAGCGTGTCGTTAACGCTGGCGGTCAGGCGATCTTCGCCTTTGGGAATGCCAACCCCCTGGTACTCTTTGGTAATGCTGAACGGCGAGATCTCGAAGTCAGCTTTCTGGGCGGCCGGCAGGTTGCCGAGCAGGCCCACCAGCTTGGCGTCATCCTGGGTGATCGCCTGCACGTTACCGTTACGCAGCGCCACGAACGCCAGCGGAGTGTCGTCGTAAGAGATCACTTTCGCCGTCGGATAATTCTCGCGCAGGGTAATTTCCTGCACCGTGCCTTTGTCCGCGCCAATACGCAGCTTTTTGATATCTTCCGGGGTTTTCAGCACGCCTTTATGGGCGATGAATTTCTGGCCGGTGGCGAAATACGGCACGCTGAAGTTCACTTCCTTGGCGCGCTCGTCGGTAATGGTGAAGTTAGCGGCAATCAGGTCGACCTTTTTCGAGACCAGCAAAGGAATACGGTTGGCCGGGTTGGTGGCTCGCAGCTCAACCTTCACGCCCAGCGCTTTGCCGATCGCATCGGCGACATCCACATCGTAACCCACCAGCTTTTTGCTCTGCGGGTCGATATAACCGAACGGCGGATTGCTGTCGAACACCGCGATACGCACTACGCCGGCTTTCTTGATGTCGTCGAGTTTGTCCGCATGTGCGGCGCCGGTGGCGAGGCTGGTCAGGCTGGCTAATAAGGTTAAGGCCAAAGCGCGATGTTTCATGGGGAGCTCCTAAGGGTTGATGTCCTGCTGGCTGCTAAGCTAGCAAGACCCACTTAGGTCAGGAAATAATATAAAAAGCTATATTTATAACCTTTTTGTCTTTAAGGATTTTAAACAGCATAAAGGCGCAGTTTTCTGCGCCTTCAGGGGTAACTCTCGGGGGAAATTACTCTTTTTTATCGTCTTTTCCGTCGGATGACAGCAGCTTTTCCAGCGCGTCGCCACCGATATGACGGAAGTCCTGACCTTTGACGAAATAGAAGATAAATTCGCAAATGTTCTGGCAGCGGTCACCGATACGCTCGATCGAACGGGCACAGAATAACGCGGTCAGCACGCTTGGGATAGTACGCGTATCTTCCATCATGTAGGTCATCAACTGGCGCACGATGCCTTCATATTCCTGATCGACCTTTCGGTCTTCACGGTAAATCCGGATCGCTTCATCCAAATCCATGCGCGCGAAGGCGTCCAGCACGTCATGCAGCATCTGCACGGTATGGCGGCCAAGCGACTCCAGGCTGACCAACAGGGGCTGATGCTGATGCGAGAACTTCTCCAGCGCGGTGCGGCAAATCTTGTCCGCCACGTCGCCGATGCGTTCCAGCTCGGAAATGGTTTTGATGATCGCCATCACCAGACGCAGGTCGCTTGCGGTTGGCTGGCGTTTGGCAATGATCCGCACGCAGGCTTCGTCAATCGCCACTTCCATCATATTGACCTTTGCGTCGCCTTCGATCACGCGCTTGGCCAATTCACCGTCCTGATTGTGCATCGCGGTGATAGCGTCGGTCAGTTGCTGTTCCACCAGCCCGCCCATGGTCAATACCTGGGTGCGGATATGCTCCAGTTCTGCGTTGAACTGGCCGGAAATGTGCTTATTTAAATTCAGGTTATCCATGATGCATCCTATCAACCATAACGGCCGGTGATGTAGTCTTCGGTCTGTTTTTTCTGTGGCGCGGTGAACAGATTATCAGTATCACTGAACTCGATCAGTTCGCCCAGATACATAAATGCCGTGGAGTCAGAACAACGCGCGGCCTGCTGCATGTTGTGGGTTACGATCACCACGGTGTAGTCAGACTTCAGCTCGCTGATCAGCTCTTCAATCTTACCGGTGGAAATCGGATCCAGCGCCGAGCAAGGTTCGTCCAGCAATAACACGTCCGGACGAATGGCGATGCCGCGGGCGATGCACAGACGTTGCTGTTGGCCACCCGACAGGCTGTAACCGCTCTGGTGCAGCTTGTCCTTGGTCTCGTTCCACAGCGCCGCCTTGGTCAGGGCCCACTGCACGCGCTCATCCATGTCGGCGCGTGACAGCTTTTCAAACAGGCGCACGCCGAAGGCAATATTGTCGTAAATCGACATCGGGAACGGCGTCGGCTTCTGGAACACCATGCCGACCTTGGCGCGCAGCAGGGCGATATCCGAGTTGTCGGTCAGAATGTTCTGCCCATCCAGCAGGATGCCGCCTTCGGCACGCTGCTCGGGGTACAGCTGATACATTTTGTTGAAGGTGCGCAGCAGGGTAGATTTGCCGCAGCCGGACGGGCCGATAAACGCGGTGACCTTGTTCTTGGCGATATCCAGCGTGATGTTTTTCAGCGCATGGAATTTGCCATAGTAGAAGTTCAGATCGCGTACCTGAATTTTGCTGCTGGAAGCGTCAGTAACCATACTCATCAAGACTTCTCTCTTTTCATCAGCGCCGCCACGGCAGCGCTCAAAATTTTATGAATGCTTTTTCTTGGCGAAAACAACACGCGCCAGGATATTCAGTAGCAGTACGCACAGGGTAATCAACAGCACCCCGGCCCAAGCCAGCTCTTGCCATTCGGCGAACGGGCTCATGGCGAATTTGAAAATGGTCACCGGCAGGTTGGCAATCGGCTGCATCAGATCGGTGCTCCAGAACTGATTCGACAGCGAGGTAAACAGCAGCGGTGCGGTTTCCCCGGCGATACGCGCAATCGCCAGCAGCACGCCGGTGATGATGCCGGAAACCGAGGCTTTCAGCGTGATGGCGGAAATCATGCGCCATTTCGGCGTGCCCAGCGCATAAGCGGCTTCGCGCAGCGTATCAGGTACCAGCTTCAGCATATTTTCAGTGGTACGGATCACGATCGGTACCTGCAACAATGCCAACGCGATGATCCCGGCCCAACCGGAGAAGTGCTCCATCTTCGCCACCACGATGGTGTACACGAACAGGCCCACTACAATCGACGGTGCCGATAACAGAATGTCGTTAATAAAGCGGATAACTTCCGCCAACCAGGATTTACGGCCATATTCCGCCAGGTAAATGCCGGCCATGATTCCCAACGGCGTACCGAACACGGTAGCCCACAGGATCAACAGGCCGCTACCGGCGATGGCGTTAGCCAGGCCGCCGCCTGCGGTATTGGGCGGAGGGGTCATTTCGGTGAACAGCGCCAGCGACATGCCGTCGATGCCCTTGGTCACGGTAGAGAACAGGATCCACACCAGCCAAAACAGGCCAAACACCATGGTCGCCATCGACAGGAACAGGGCCAGTCGGTTTTTCTGGCGACGCCAGGCCTGCATCTTGCGGCGGCTTTCCAGCAGCTCTACGCTATTTTGCATATCCATAGTCGTCACGTTAGCGTCCCTCACTCTTAGCCAGGCGCATCACCATCAACTTCGACAGCGCCAGCACGATAAAGGTGATAACAAACAGGATCAGCCCCAGTTCCATCAACGCGGCGGTATGCACGCCCGATTCGGCTTCGGCGAATTCGTTGGCCAGTGCAGAGGTGATACTGTTGCCCGGCATATACAGTGAAGCGCTGTCGAGCTGGTAGGTGTTACCGATGATGAAGGTCACCGCCATGGTTTCCCCCAGCGCACGGCCCAGGCCGAGCATCACACCGCCAATCACGCCATTCTTGGTAAACGGCAACACGATACGCCAGATCACTTCCCAGGTGGTGCAGCCGATGCCGTAGGCCGACTCTTTCATCATCACCGGGGTTTGTTCGAACACGTCGCGCATTACGGCGGCAATATAAGGAATAATCATAATCGCCAGGATCACCCCGGCAGCCAGAATACCGATACCGAACGCCGGACCTGAGAACAACTCACCGACAATCGGAATACCGGACAGCACGTCGCCGACCGGGGTCTGGAAATATTCGGCAAACAGCGGGGCGAACACGAACAGGCCCCACATGCCGTAAACAATACTCGGGATCGCCGCCAGCAGCTCAATGGCGATACCCAGCGGGCGTCTCAGCCAGTTTGGCGCCAGCTCGGTCAGAAACAGCGCGATGCCGAAGCTGACGGGGACGGCGATAATCAATGCGATCAGCGAGGTGACGACGGTGCCGTAGATCGGTACCAGTGCACCGAACTGCTCGGCAGGGGCGTCCCACTCTTTGGTCCACAGGAAGGAGAAACCGAATTTCTGTATGCTCGGCCAGGAGGCGAAGATCAGCGAAACAATAATGCCGCCCAGCAACAATAGGGTAATCAGCGCCGCCAGTTTAACCAGCGCGCTGAAGATGACGTCACCATTTTTACTCGGTGCTTTTATGGTCGGCTTGTACTCAGCCATAGATCACTCTCTGTGTTAACCCTGGCAGGCCCAACCTGGATTGAGCCCTGAAAAACTGAGTGGGGCGCGCAGATCACGCGCCCCTGCGTTGTTAGTACAGCGCTTTACCGGAACTGTCTTTTACGTTGGTTTTCCATGCTGCACGCACCTGCTCGATAACTTCGTTCGGCAGAGTGGCGTAATCCAGGTCGTTAGCCTGTTTGGCGCCCGTTTTGTACGCCCAGTCAAAGAATTTCAGCACTTCGGTGCCCTGAGCGGGGTTTTTCTGCTCTTTGTGCACCAGGATGAAGGTGGTGGAGGTGATTGGCCAGGCGTTGTCGCCTTTCTGGTTAGTCAGATCCTGCGCGAAGGTTTTGCTCCAGTCCACGCCTTTAGCCGCGGCGCTGAAGCTCTCTTCTGTCGGGCTAACCGCTTTGCCGTCGGCAGAAATCAGCTTGGTGTAGGCCAGGTTGTTTTGTTTGGCATACGCGTATTCAACGTAGCCGATGGAGCCTGGCAGACGCTGTACGAATGCGGCGATGCCGTCGTTGCCCTTGCCGCCCAGACCGGTTGGCCAGTTAACGGTTGAGCCTGCGCCGATTTTCTCTTTCCACTGCGCGTTGGCTTTAGACAAGTAGCTGGTGAACACGAAAGAGGTGCCGGAACCGTCAGCGCGACGTACCACAGCAATGTTCTGATCCGGCAGCTTGACGCCTGGGTTCAGTTTGGTGATCGCCGGGTCGTTCCATTTCTTCACGTTACCCAGGTAGATATCGCCCAGGGTTTTCCCATCCAGGGTCAGCTCACCGGATTTGATGCCCGGGATATTAACGGCCAGCACCACGCCACCAATTACGGTAGGGAACTGGAACAGGCCATCGGCCGCCAGCTTGTCATCAGTCAGAGGCGCGTCGGAAGCACCAAAGTCAACGGTGTTGGCGACGATTTGCTTCACGCCGCCGGAAGAGCCGATGCCCTGATAGTTAACTTTGTTGCCGGTTTCTTTCTGATAAGAATCTGCCCACTTGGCATAAACCGGAGCGGGGAATGTCGCACCTGCACCGGTCAGGCTAGCAGCAGCGAACGCGGACACGGCGGTCAGGGAGAAAGTCGCTGCCACAATACTGGCGACGGTGGTACGCATCAGTTTCATAATCCCTCCTAATGGGATATTCAAAAATCGACTTCGAGTCGTTTTCATCAGAGTAAGTATTGCTGCAGGAGGGAAAATAGGACAGTTTGGTGACAGTAAAATGTACGAAATATGACAGTTATATTACAACAACAAACCCAAGACCATTATCAAATTAAAATCAAATAGTTACAGATAAAACCACTCAGTAATTAATCAATAAAAAAACCCTTTCCATCGCCGCTATCCGCTTGAATATGACAACTTTTATCCCGACTGTCGCACGCCTGTCATATTTTATTTCGCCATGAAAAAAGCCGGCTCAACGGCCGGCTTTTAGACACTAACAGATGCGGATTACTCTACGGTGACAGACTTCGCCAGGTTACGCGGCTGGTCAACGTCGGTGCCTTTGATCAGTGCCACATGGTAAGACAGCAGCTGCAACGGCACGGTGTAGAAGATAGGTGCCACGATTTCTTCTACGTGCGGCAATGGAATGATGGTCATGCCTTCACTGCTGACGAAACCGGCGTCCTGATCGGCGAACACGTACAGCTGGCCGCCACGCGCACGAACTTCTTCGATATTGGACTTCAGTTTTTCCAACAGTTCGTTGTTTGGCGCCACCACGATCACCGGCATATCGGCATCGATCAACGCCAACGGGCCATGCTTCAATTCACCGGCCGCATAGGCTTCCGCGTGAATGTAGGAGATCTCTTTGAGCTTCAGCGCACCTTCCATGGCGATCGGGTACTGATCGCCACGGCCGAGGAACAGCGCATGGTGCTTGTCGGAGAAACCTTCCGCCAGCGCTTCAATCTCTTTATCCATCGACAGCATCTGTTCGATTCGCGCCGGCAACGCCTGCAGGCCATGTACGATTTCATGCTCAACGCTTTCCGCCATGCCTTTCAGACGGCCCAAACGCGCCACCAGCATCAGCAACACCGCCAGCTGGGTGGTGAAGGCCTTGGTGGAAGCCACGCCGATTTCAGTCCCGGCCTTGGTCATCAGCGCCAAATCGGATTCACGCACCAGCGAAGAACCGGCCACGTTGCACACCGCCAACGAACCGAGGTAGCCCAATTCCTTCGACAGGCGCAGCGCCGCCAGGGTATCGGCGGTTTCGCCGGACTGCGACAGCGTGATGATCAGGCTGCCCGGACGTACGGCAGATTTGCGGTAACGGAATTCAGACGCGATCTCGACGTCGCAAGGCACACCGGCCAGGGATTCGAACCAATAACGGGCAACCATGCCAGAGTGGTATGACGTACCGCAGGCAATGATCTGCACATGCTGTACCTTCGCCAGCAACTCATCGGCGCGCGGGCCCAGCTCGCTCAGGTTGATTTGCCCATGGCTGAAACGCCCTTCCAGGGTGTTTTTCAGCGCCAGCGGCTGTTCGTAAATCTCTTTTTGCATGTAATGGCGGTAAGCGCCTTTATCACCGGCGTCGTATTGCACCTGGGATTCAATCTCAGGACGTTCAACGGCGTTGCCCTGTTTGTCGAAAATGTTGACGGTGCGGCGGGTCATTTCCACCACGTCGCCTTCTTCCAGGAAGATAAAGCGACGGGTCACCGGCAGCAGCGCCAGTTGGTCGGATGCCAGGAAGTTTTCACCCACGCCGCGGCCGATCACCAGCGGACTGCCGGAACGTGCAGCCACCAGCACACTCGGGTCACGGCTATCCATTACTACGGTGCCGTAGGCGCCACGCAGCTGTGGGATCACGCGCTGTACCACTTCCAGCAAGCTGCCGCCCTGGAGCTGTTCCCAATGCACCAGGTGAGCAATCACCTCGGTATCGGTCTCAGAGCTGAAGTGATAGCCCCGTTCGATCAGCAATTCACGCAGCGGTTCGTGGTTTTCGATGATGCCGTTATGCACCACGGTGATGTAATCAGAAACATGCGGGTGCGCATTCGCTTCGGTAGGTTCACCGTGCGTAGCCCAGCGGGTGTGAGCAATACCGGTGCCGCCGTGCAAAGGGTGTTGCTCCGCAGCTTCAGCCAATTTATTGACCTTGCCCACGCGGCGTAAACGGTTAACGTTGCCTTCCGCATCCACCACTGCCAAACCGGCTGAGTCATAGCCACGGTACTCAAGGCGGCGTAAACCTTCCAACAGGATCTCTGCAATATCACGTTGCGCTACTGCGCCTACAATTCCACACATCAGTTGTATTCCTAATTAAACGCCTTTCGGGGCGCTTTCGATGTCTTGACCTGATTTTGCCGGTTTTTACCGTGCGTCCCCGAGCCTGTAGAGAATGGGGATTATTATGTTTTGTATTGGGCTCGCCCGCGGAGCCCAACGCAAAACACAATGCTTATTTCTTTTTCACCGGACGCTGCCAGCCCTGGATATGCACCTGCTTAACGCGGCTCAGCACCAGTTCGTCCTCGCCGATATCACGGGTAACCGTAGTGCCAGCGGCGATGGTAGAACCTTTGCCGACGGAGACCGGTGCCACCAGCTGGGTATCGGAGCCGACAAACACACCGTCGCCGATAATGGTTTTATGCTTGTTGGCACCATCATAGTTACAGGTGATGGTACCGGCGCCGATATTCACATCGTCACCAATCTCGGCATCGCCCAGGTAGCTCAGATGGCCCGCTTTGGAGCCTTTACCCAAGCGCGCTTTTTTCATTTCGACGAAGTTGCCGACATGGGCGCCCACCGCCAGCTCCGCGCCCGGGCGAAGACGGGCAAATGGCCCCACGGTGCATTCTGCTGCCAGTACCGCGTCTTCCAATACGCTATACGGGCTGATCTCGCAGTCGTCGCCAATCACGCAGTTTTTCAGCACGCAGCCGGCACCGATTTTCACGCGATCGCCCAGCTTGACCGAACCTTCAATAATCACGTTGGCATCAATAGAGATGTCGCGACCGTGCACAAGTTCCCCGCGCAGATCAAAACGCGCCGGATCCAGCAGCATTACGCCAGCCAGCAGCAACTTTTCAGACTGTTCTGCCTGATAGATGCGCTCAAGCCGCGACAGCTGCAGACGGTTATTCACGCCTTCCACTTCGCTCAGACGTGACGGATGCACCGCCTCAATTTTCTTGCCGTCCGCATGCGCCAACGCAATGATATCGGTGATGTAGAACTCACCCTGCGCGTTGTCGTTGTTCAGCATCCCCAGCCAGCGCTTCAGATCGCGCCCGTTGGCCACCAGGATACCGGTATTGATTTCATTGATCTGGCGCTGGGCTTCGCTGGCATCCTTGTGCTCAACAATCCCCACCACCGTCTCCTGCTCGCGCACGATACGACCGTAGCCGCTCGGGTCAGCCAGTTTTACGGTCAGCAGACCAATGCCGCCCTGTGGCTTCGCCGCCAGCAGGCGCTGCAAGGTATCGACAGAGATCAGCGGAACGTCGCCGTACAGCATCAACACGTCTTCATCATCGGCAAAATGCGGTGCAGCCTGCTGCATGGCGTGGCCGGTTCCCAACTGCTCGGCCTGCAGCACCCAGTTCAGCGCACTGTCGGTCAGGGTCTTTTTCAGTAGATCACCGCCGTGACCATAGACCAAATGGACGTTTTTCGCGCCCAGTTTCATCGCGGCATCAATGACGTGCTGCACCATCGGCTTACCGGCCAACGGATGTAACACCTTGGGAAGATCGGAATACATGCGTGTTCCCTTGCCCGCGGCGAGGATCACCACACTCATTGCGCTGTTCGACATAAGCAACCTGATAACTCCATTTTGATAGACGAAAGTAGAACTCTTTAGTGACGATATTACTACATATTTCTCTTCACGAACCCGGCGCAAGCCATGGGGCACTAGGCGCGCCGCAGTTAACACTCAGGCAACCTCAGCCAGGGTGGAACTGTCGGCGATCGGAGACATTTTTAGCCTCTTGCAAGGGTTATACATCACAATGCCCACCGGGTTGAAACCCTTATTTTAAAGCAAAAAAAAAGCGACCAAATAGGCCGCTTTCTTAATTCTGGTTGCGTTATACACGCGCCAAAATGTTACATCGCTCTTCTGGTGAGCTCGATAACGCGCAGTTTTGCGATCGCTTTCGCCAGTTCCGCAGATGCCTGAGCATAGTCGACATCGCCATGAGAGCTACGGATGTGCTCTTCAGCTTTACGCTTAGCTTCCAGCGCTCTCGCTTCGTCGAGGTCCGTTCCACGGATGGCAGTGTCCGCCAACACGGTGACCACGCTCGGCTGTACCTCAAGGATACCGCCGGACAGGTAGATGAACTCTTCTTCACCGTGCTGTTTAACAATACGCACCATGCCAGGCTTGATGGCAGTCAGCAGCGGCGCATGGCCAGGGAAAATCCCCAGTTCGCCTTCGCTACCTGTCACCTGGATCTTTTGCACCAGGCCGGAAAACATATGTTTTTCCGCGCTGACTACATCCAGATGGTAAGTCATAGCCATATCACCCTCCTCTCAAGGCGTTACAGTTTCTTGGCTTTTTCCACTGCTTCTTCAATGGCGCCAACCATGTAGAACGCTTGTTCAGGCAGGTGGTCATAGTCGCCGTCCATAATGCCTTTGAAACCACGAATGGTGTCTTTCAGCGATACGAACTTGCCCGGAGAACCGGTGAAGACTTCTGCCACGAAGAACGGCTGAGACAGGAAGCGTTGGATTTTACGCGCACGGGATACGACCAGTTTGTCATCTTCTGACAGCTCGTCCATACCCAGGATTGCGATGATATCTTTCAGTTCCTGGTAGCGTTGCAGAATAGACTGCACGCCACGCGCTACATCGTAGTGCTCCTGGCCAACTACCAGCGGATCCAGCTGACGGCTGGTGGAATCCAGCGGGTCAACGGCCGGGTAGATACCCAGAGAAGCGATATTACGGCTCAGTACCACGGTTGCATCCAAGTGAGCAAAGGTGGTGGCTGGTGACGGGTCAGTCAAGTCATCCGCAGGAACGTAAACGGCCTGTACGGATGTGATAGAACCGGTCTTGGTAGAGGTGATACGTTCTTGCAGAACGCCCATCTCTTCCGCCAGCGTTGGCTGATAACCTACCGCAGATGGCATACGGCCCAGAAGTGCGGACACTTCGGTACCAGCCAGGGTATAACGGTAAATGTTATCAACGAACAGCAGAACGTCGCGGCCTTCGTCACGGAATTTCTCCGCCATGGTCAGACCGGTCAGAGCAACGCGCAGACGGTTACCCGGTGGCTCGTTCATCTGGCCGTAAACCAGGGATACTTTGTCCAGTACGTTGGAGTCGTTCATTTCGTGGTAGAAGTCGTTACCCTCACGAGTACGCTCACCCACGCCTGCAAACACGGAATAACCGGAGTGCTCGATCGCGATGTTACGGATCAGCTCCATCATGTTTACGGTTTTACCAACACCAGCACCACCGAACAGACCAACTTTACCGCCCTTAGCGAACGGACAAATCAGGTCCATAACCTTGATACCGGTTTCCAGCAGATCCTGGGAGTTGGACAAATCTTCGTAGCTTGGCGCCGGACGGTGAATCGCCCAACGTTCTTCTTCGCCGATGTCGCCTTTCATGTCGATTGGTTCACCCAATACGTTCATGATACGGCCCAGGGTAGCTTTACCTACCGGTACTTCAATTGGGTGTTCCAGATCGTTCACTTTCAGACCGCGGCGCAGACCGTCTGAGGTCCCCATCGCGATGCAGCGAACTACGCCACCGCCCAACTGCTGCTGAACTTCCAGCACCAGCTTCTCGGTACCGTTTTCTACCTCAAGAGCATTGTACACTTTTGGTACGGCATCCTGAGGGAACTCGACGTCCACTACGGCGCCGATTACCTGGATAATCTTTCCAGTAGCCATCTTGAATCCTCTACGTAATTCGTAAACCTAGCTTAAACCGCGGAGGCTCCCGAAACGATCTCGGTGAGTTCCTGAGTGATGCTGGCCTGACGAGCCTTGTTGTATACCAACTGCAGCTCTTTGATCAGGCTACCGCCGTTATCGGTTGCGGCTTTCATCGCTACCATTCGTGCGGCCTGCTCGCTGGCCAGGTTTTCCACGACGCCCTGATAAACTTGCGATTCCACATAGCGGCGCAGCAAGGTATCAAGCAGCACTTTTGGATCGGGTTCATACAGGTAATCCCAAGATTTTTTCTTCAGCTCACCGTCATCGGAAGGCGGCAACGGCAGCAGCTGAATAATCTGTGGTTCCTGGGACATCGTATTGATAAATTTGTTGCTGACAATGTACAGCTTGTCCAAACGACCTTCGTCGTAGGCTTGCAGCATCACTTTCACCGGACCGATCAGTTCCGACAGGGAAGGTTTATCCCCCATGCCGGTCACCTGGGCAACCACGTTGCCGCCCACGGAGCCAAAGAAAGAGGCCGCTTTAGAGCCAATCAGCGCCAAATCAACTTCAACGCCTTTTTCGGACCAGCCTTTCATCTCTGCCAACAGACGCTTGAACAGGTTGATGTTCAAGCCGCCACAGAGACCACGGTCAGTAGACACCACCAGATACCCGACGCGCTTAACGTCACGCTCATCCAGGTACGGGTGCTTATATTCCAGATTACCCAACGCAAGGTGACCAATCACTTTGCGCATGGTCTCTGCATAAGGACGGCTGGCCGCCATGCGTTCCTGCGATTTACGCATTTTGGAGGCGGCGACCATTTCCATCGCTTTAGTGATCTTTTGCGTGTTTTGCACGCTCGCGATCTTACTACGTATCTCTTTTGCGCCGGCCATCTCTGCTTCTCCTCATTGCCAGACGGCCTGCTGTCTTTCAACTGCAGGCCGCTGAGCGTTACCAGGACTGGGTTTTCTTGAAGGTCTCGAGGACGGCTTTCAGTTTGCCCTCGATCTCATCGTTGAAATTGCCAGTTTGGTTGATGTGGTTCAGCAACTCGGCATGCTCGCGGTCTGCGTAAGCAACCAGAGCGGCTTCGAAGCTCACGACTTTCGCGACTTCAACGTCGTTCAGGTAGCCACGTTCTGCGGCAAACAGCACCAGAGACTGTTGTGCGACGGACATCGGCGCATACTGTTTCTGTTTCAGCAGCTCGGTCACTTTCTGACCGTGGCTCAGCTGTTTGCGGGTCGCATCATCCAGATCGGAAGCGAACTGAGAGAACGCAGCCAGTTCACGGTACTGTGCCAGCGCGGTACGAATACCACCGGACAGTTTTTTCATGATCTTGGTTTGCGCTGCACCGCCCACACGGGATACGGAGATACCCGGGTTAACCGCCGGACGAATACCGGAGTTAAACAGGTTGGATTCCAGGAAGATCTGACCATCGGTAATCGAGATTACGTTGGTCGGAACGAACGCGGAAACGTCACCCGCCTGGGTTTCAATGATCGGCAGAGCGGTCAGTGAACCGGTTTGGCCTTTGACTTCACCTTTGGTGAAGGCTTCAACGTAGTCGGCGTTAACACGCGCAGCACGCTCCAGCAAACGGGAGTGGAGGTAGAATACGTCGCCTGGGTAAGCTTCACGACCTGGTGGACGACGAAGCAGCAGGGAAATCTGACGGTAAGCAACGGCCTGTTTGGACAGGTCATCATAAACGATCAGTGCATCTTCACCGCGGTCACGGAAGTATTCGCCCATCGCACAACCGGCATATGGCGCCAGGTATTGCAGTGCAGCGGATTCAGACGCGGTAGCCACCACAACGATGGTGTTAGCCAGTGCGCCGTGCTCTTCCAGCTTGCGCACCACGTTAGCGATGGTAGACGCTTTCTGGCCGATAGCCACGTAAACACATTTGATGCCGGAATCGCGTTGGTTGATGATCGCATCGATAGCCAGAGCGGTTTTACCGGTCTGACGGTCGCCGATCACCAGCTCACGCTGGCCACGGCCGATTGGGATCATGGCGTCGACAGATTTGTAGCCAGTTTGAACCGGCTGATCTACGGACTGACGCTCGATAACACCAGGGGCAATAGCTTCAACCGGGGAGAAACCGTCGTTATCAACCGGGCCTTTACCGTCGATAGGTGCGCCCAGGGTGTTAACTACACGGCCCAGCAGGCCACGGCCAACCGGAACTTCCAGAATACGGCCGGTACATTTAACCTTCATGCCTTCGGCCAGATCCGAGTACGGACCCATAACCACGGCACCTACGGAGTCGCGCTCCAGGTTCAATGCGATTGCGTAACGGTTGCCTGGCAGTGCGATCATTTCGCCCTGCATAACTTCGGCCAGACCGTGTACGCGGATGATCCCGTCGCTGACGGAAACAATAGTACCTTCATTGTGAGCTTCGCTCACCACATTGAACTGAGCAATGCGCTGCTTGATCAGTTCGCTGATTTCGGTGGAATTCAGTTGCATGCTCCAGTCCCCTTAAGACTGCAAGACGTCTGTCAGGCGTTCAAGACGACCGCGAACGCTGCCATCAATCACCATATCGCCAGCACGGATAATTACGCCGGCCAGTACAGACTTGTCAATTTTGCAATTCAGCTTAACTTTGCGTGACAGACGTTTTTCCATCGCAGCGGCAATATTAGCCTGCTGTTTGTCGCTCAGTGCGCTCGCAGAGAGCACGTCGACTTCGACGGTGGATTCCAGCAAGGCGCGCAGTTCGTTGAACTGCTGCAGCACGGCAGGAAGAACCAGTAAACGTCCATTTTCGGCCATTACACGGATAAAGTTCTGGCCATGTTCGTCGAGTTGATCGCCACATACCGCGATGAACGTCTTGGACAGCGTCTCTGGCGCCATAGCGCCAGACAGCAGTTCAGAAATCTGTTCATTGCGAGTGACATCAGCAGCAAACGCCAGCATATCTTGCCAGCGCTCTACGCTTTGATGCTCAACGGCAAAGTCAAAAGCTGCTTTGGCGTAGGGGCGAGCTACAGTTACAAATTCAGACATCAGCCCCTCCCTCCTTACAGTTCAGCGACCAGTTTATCAACGATGTCGCTGTTAGCAGCTTCATCCACGGAACGTTCGATGATCTTCTCGGCGCCGGCAATTGCCAGCATCGCGACTTGCTTACGCAACTCTTCACGAGCGCGCTTACGTTCGGCTTCGATCTCAGCCTGAGCCTGCGCCACGATTTTGTTACGTTCCTGCTCGGCTTCGGCTTTCGCTTCATCCATGATCTGAGCTTTGCGTTTGTTTGCTTGCTCGATGATCACCTGAGCTTCTGCTTTAGCAGTTTTCAGCTGGTCGGTCGCATTGGCTTGCGCTAAGTCCAAATCTTTTTTGGCACGTTCTGCAGAAGCGAGACCGTCAGCAATTTCTCCCTGACGCTTCTCGATGGCTGCCATAATCGGCGGCCATACATACTTCATGCAGAACCAGACAAACAGAACGAACGCGATGGCCTGGCCGAGGATTGTTGCGTTAAGATTCACAGCACAATGCCTCTTTAAAAGTTAATAGTGTGGTTTCAGTGTAGAGAAATTCTCTACTTACGCGACAGCGAACATCACGTACAGACCCAGACCAACAGCGATCATCGGGATGGCGTCAACCAGACCCATAACGATAAAGAACTGTGTACGCAGCAGAGGAATCAGGTCAGGCTGACGTGCAGCGCCTTCCAAGAATTTACCACCCAGGATGCCGATACCGATCGCAGCACCGATTGCCGCTAAACCCATCATCACAGCGGCAGCCATGTACAGCAGATCCATACTCAGGTTTTCCATGACAGTCTCCAGTTTGTTTCAGTTTAAAAGTGCAAGTGTTTTAAGAAAATCAGTGCTCTTCAGATGCCATCGAGAGATAGACAATCGTCAGAACCATGAAAATAAAGGCTTGAAGCGTAATGATCAGGATGTGGAAAATAGCCCAAGGCAAGCTCAGGACCCACTGTGACCACCACGGCAACAGGCCGGCAATCAGGATGAAGATCAACTCACCCGCATACATGTTGCCGAACAGTCGCAGGCCCAGTGAAACAGGCTTGGACAGCAGGCTGACACCTTCAAGGATCAGGTTGATAGGAATGAATACAGGGTGGTTGAACGGCTGCATGGTTAACTCTTTAACGAACCCACCAACGCCTTTCATTTTAATGCTATAGAACAGAATCAGGATAAATACGCCCAACGCCATCGACAGGGTGACGTTCACGTCAGCCGTAGGTACCACACGCAGTGCAGGCAGACCGAGCTGAGCACCGATGAACGGCAGGAAGTCGACCGGGATCAAGTCCATCATGTTCATCAGGAACACCCAGACAAACACCGTCAGCGCCAGCGGTGCAATGACCTTGCTCTTGCCGTGGTACATGTCGCGTACGCTGCTGTCGACAAACCCGACGACCAGTTCCACTGCGGTTTGCAGCTTACCCGGCACGCCGCTGGTGGCGTTTTTTGCTACCCGACGGAAAATCACCAGGAACAGAACCCCGAGGACAACGGAGAAAAACATCGAGTCGAGGTTAATCGACCAAAAACCAGTCCCGACCTGAAGTTGCGTCAGGTGGTGACCGATATACTCCTGTGGACTGTTGTATCCCTCTGCAGACATGATGCCTCTACCCTTATTTAGTTAATTTCGGTAACTGTTAATCACGGCGGGTGCGATAATCTGCACCGCTAACACCGCTAAATAGGTCAGGCCAAGCGGTATAAACTCCGCTTTGAACACCCCAAGCGCCACGATCAACAAAACTATGGTGATCAAGACCTTTAACCCCTCGCCGATGGCGAACGACCAGGCAACCCGACCGGGGGCCTGCGTCTGCGTCTGATGACGCAAGGCAAACAGCATAAACATGGTACTCGGCAACCAGGCAGCGAGACCGCCCGCCAATGCCGAACCGCTCCATTCCAGGCTTTTCAGACCGAAGGCAGCGCTGATCAAAACAAAAGTCATTAACTGCAGAAACAGCAATTTACGAGCAACTTTTCCGCTGTAAAGGGACACAGACATGACGTTTGTTCTCTCCGTACCCCAGAGGGGGTATGCTGAGTGACGTATAAAACTGTTTTTACTGATCTGAGTCAAGCAGCAAAAAACGAGCAAATTATACGGGGCATACCAACGAATTCAATCGATAAGTAGCGAAAAGGTGAACAATTATTTAAATTCCCCCATTTCAGGCTATTTTCACAAGAAAACGGTCGGAATAATAGGGCGCATTAAATTGTCTGATTATTCCAGCGTTACAGTACGAAACGTGGAGCCGCTCACAATAATGCCTCTTTCTGATTTATAACTCACCGACGTGTAAACCGTCTTTAGCAAATTGAGTGATCAAAAAACATTATAAATCAAAATATTACAAGTTAACCGTTCAAAAACAATCCATCTACGCCGCAAAAACCTTTTATTGACAGCTTCGAGTGTAATATTACAACAGCAAATTAACATTAGCGCCAAAGCAGAATCGTTAACTTATCGTTGCTAACGTGACTATTTCGAATTGCAATTACTCTATTGTCGCTAATTGGCGGCTATTTTTGTGTTAATAAAAAGTAAATTAACTAAAAAAATCGCCATTTGATTAGCCTGCTTACATTTACGCTGAGCACTACCTTTTAATTCACGCTTATTTGATCAAAAACAAACTCAGTTTGCTTTAAGTATCACCAAATGACGTTCACCTTCGAGTTCCGGCACCTGCAAACGCACCACCGACTCAAGCTCAATACCTTCCGGCAGCTGCGCCAGCTCCTCATCAGGACGAACCCCTTTCAGCGCATAGAAACGCCCCTGCCCTTTCGCCGGCAAGTGATGGCACCAGGACAGCATGTCCTGCAACGAAGCAAAAGCACGGCTGATGACGCCGTCAAACGGCGGTTCGGCCGGGAATTCTTCAACGCGGCTCTGTACCGGCTCAACGTTGGTCAGGCCTAGCTCGTGCTGCACCTGGCGAAGAAAGCGCACGCGCTTGCCCAGGCTGTCCAGCAGGGTGAAATGGGAATCAGGAC
This sequence comes from Serratia sp. OS31, assembly GCF_014164835.1. Taxonomy (NCBI): domain Bacteria; kingdom Pseudomonadati; phylum Pseudomonadota; class Gammaproteobacteria; order Enterobacterales; family Yersiniaceae; genus Serratia; species Serratia sp. OS31. The sequence continues at coordinate 118,700 of NZ_JACJFQ010000013.1, forward strand.
GAACGATCGCCAACGGAATACCCGGCAGTCCGGGGCCGGTGCCAACGTCGATAAAACGGGAGCCCTGCAAATGCGGGTTTACCACGATGCTGTCGAGAATATGGCGTACCAGCATTTGCTGCGGATCGCGCACCGAGGTGAGGTTATAAGCCTTGTTCCACTTGTCCAGCATGCCGACATACCCCAGCAATTGCTGTTTTTGCTGATCGGGGAGCGTAATGCCTGCTGCAAACAGCAGCGAGTCTAATTTTTTCTGCACAACGTGTCCTCTGACTGGCGCGGAACAACTAGCCAAATTGGGGCTGGCCAAGAAGCCAAGCATGATAATTCAGGCACGGGATGATGTCAGCGGCCGTTTGCCTATCAAGTAGGCAAACGGTCACCCAAAAGCAAGATTTATGCGCTGCGGCGCAGCAAGCCCTGTTTTTTCAACCAGATCAGCAAAATTGAGATCGCCGCCGGTGTGATGCCGGAGATTCGTGAAGCCTGACCGATCGAATTCGGCTTGTGGTCATTCAGTTTGGCGATCACTTCATTCGACAAGCCGGAAACTTGCTGATAATCGAGATCCAACGGCAGTACGGTGTTTTCGTTACGCTGTTGTTTTTCGATCTCTTCCTGCTGACGAGCGATATAGCCTTCGTATTTTACCTGGATCTCAACCTGCTCTGCGGCTTGGGTATCGGCCAACGGCGGCGCAAATGCGGCCACGGAGGTCAACTGTTGGTAATCCATTTCAGGGCGACGCAGCAACTCTTCGCCGTTTGCTTCACGCGACAGCGGCGCTTTCAGCAGTACGTTGACCTGATCGACGTTCTCCGCATGCGGATGCATCCAGATGTCGCGCAGGCGCTGGCGTTCTTGTTCGATGTGTTCCAGCTTTTCGCTGAAACGCACCCAGCGGGCATCGTCCACCAGGCCCAGTTCGCGGCCTTTTTCGGTCAGGCGCAGATCGGCATTGTCTTCGCGCAGCATCAGGCGGTATTCGGCACGTGAAGTGAACATGCGGTACGGTTCTTTGGTGCCCAGGGTACTGAGATCGTCCACCAGCACGCCGAGGTAAGCCTGATCGCGACGTGGTGACCAGCCTTCGTCTTCGTTGGCGTAACGTCCCGCATTCAGACCGGCCAGCAGGCCCTGTGCAGCGGCTTCTTCATAGCCGGTGGTGCCGTTGATCTGACCGGCGAAGAACAAGCCCTGGATAAATTTGCTTTCCAGCGTCGGTTTTAAATCGCGCGGATCGAAGAAATCATACTCGATGGCATAACCCGGACGAACGATGCGGGCATTCTGCATCCCTTCCATCGAACGAACGATCTGCATCTGGACGTCAAACGGCAGGCTGGTAGAAATGCCGTTAGGATAAATTTCGTTGCTGGTCAGGCCTTCCGGTTCAAGGAAGATCTGGTGAGCATTACGATCGGCAAAGCGCATGACTTTGTCTTCGATCGATGGACAATAGCGTGGTCCGATCCCTTCGATGATCCCGGCATACATTGGGCTGCGATCGAGATTATTGCGGATCACGTCATGGGTTTTTTCGTTGGTATGGGTGATGTAGCACGCCATTTGTTCCGGGTGTTGCCCGGCATTGCCCATAAACGAGAACACCGGGATCGGTGTATCACCGTGTTGCGGCGCCAGAACGCTGAAATCGATAGTGCGTGCATCGATACGAGGTGGCGTACCGGTTTTCAAGCGATTAACGCGCAGAGGCAATTCACGCAGGCGCTGTGACAACGAGATCGAAGGAGGATCCCCAGCGCGACCTCCGCTGTAGTTTTCCAAACCGATATGGATCTTGCCATCCAGGAAGGTGCCGACGGTCAGTACCACCGCTTTGGCACGGAACTTCAGTCCCATTTGGGTTACCGCACCGACAACGCGATCGTTTTCCACAATCAGATCTTCGACCGGCTGCTGGAAGATCATCAGGTTCGGCTGGTTCTCCAGGGCGGTGCGCACAGCCTGGCGATACAGTACGCGGTCAGCCTGGGCACGAGTGGCTCGCACCGCCGGCCCTTTACTAGCGTTTAGTATCCTAAACTGGATGCCGGCATGGTCAATTGCCGTGGCCATCAGGCCGCCAAGTGCATCAATTTCCTTAACCAGATGCCCTTTACCAATACCGCCAATCGCCGGGTTGCAAGACATCTGCCCCAGCGTATCGATATTGTGTGTCAATAATAAAGTCTGACGCCCCATGCGTGCCGCAGCCATTGCGGCTTCGGTACCGGCATGGCCACCACCGATGATGATGACGTCAAATTGCTCTGGATAAAACATGGAACTGCACCTCGCCGTATTGCGAACGATCGTTGTTTGCCCTGGGGAGGGCGATTCTACTCAAGTTTAGTCGATCGACCAAGTGGTCAGGATCGTCGGTAATTAAAAGAAGATCTTTTTTATTTAAAGATCTCTTTATTAGATCTCTTATTAGGATCGCGATCTTCTGTGGATAAGTGACTATTCGTGATTGAGATCAGTGGATTAAGGAGGATCGTTAGCTGTGAATGATCGGTGATCCTATGGCTTATAAGCTGGGATCTAAATGGCATGTTATGCACAGGACAAAAAGCGACCTAAGGTTGTTATTGGGATAACTACTGCTTTTACCCTGCTTTTAAGCATAGTTATCCACAATCGTTCGGGTGATCTTTGAACAAATTAGAGTAAATTAATCCAGTTTTTCACCCATTCCTCTGCCGGATCCTCAGGAATTTCGTGTTCAGTCACGTCGATCTCGAGCCGATCGCCGATCCTTTTCGCCCCGCGAGCGATCAGAAGATCGTCGATCCGTTGGATCGCACCACAGAAAGTGTCGTATTCAGAGCTGCCCAAACCGACTGCGCCGAACTGCACCTGGGATAAGTCAGGAAGCTGTTCTTCTATTTGTTCCAGCAGCGGTTGCAGGTTATCCGGTAAATCGCCGGCGCCGTGGGTAGAAGACACCACCAGCCAGCGCCCGGACAGGGTCAGTTCATCCAATTCAGGGCCGTGCAGGGTTTCGGTCGTAAAACCCGCCGCTTCCAGTTTTTCAGCCAAGTGCTCGGCTACGTACTCGGCGCTGCCAAGCGTACTGCCACTGATCAGAGTAATGTCTGCCATGAAATGAATGATCCCAGCCTTCTCAAAGTGGCAGCATTGTACGCTGTGAATCGGCTGGGATCTACCTGTGGATAATATGGGTATAGTAATTAATTGGCTAGGGCGTGATGGTACGCATAATGGGGTTCTGCAGCGAGATCAGCGTTTCGGTGGACTGGATCTCGTCAATGGTCTGGATCTTGTTGATAAGTACCTGTTGCAACGCATCTATTGAGCGGCACATCACTTTGATAAACACGCTGTAGTGGCCGGTAGTGTAGTAAGCCTCGACCACTTCCTCGAGGCTTTCGAGCTTTTTCAGCGCAGAAGGGTAGTCTTTAGCACTCTTTAATATAATGCCGATAAAGCAGCAGACGTCGTAGCCCAGGCGTTTAGGATTCACGTCTACCCGCGCTCCGGTAATGATGCCGGCCTGCTTCATCTTCTCTACCCGCACATGAATGGTACCGGGGCTGACGGCGAAGTTCTTGGCCAGCTCGGCGTAAGGCGTGCGCGCATTCTCCATCAAAGCGTTAAGAATGCCGCGATCGAGATTATCGATCTGATAATTTTCAGCCATTTAATCCCCCACTAATTGCTGATTGTTGAATTATTACCGCATCAAAATGAACGATTAAAAGTGAAAAGGCAATATTGATTAACGGATATTGAATTGCGATGCCGTTCTGTTGCTTAATCGTTGGCAACAGAGACAGGTTTATAAGAGATACGGCAATGAAAAAACAGTTTATTCAAAAACAACAACAAATCAGCCTGGTTAAATCCTTCTTCTCACGCCAGCTGGAACAGCAGCTTGGCCTGATCGAAGTGCAGGCGCCGATCCTCAGCCGTCTGGGTGACGGTACCCAGGATAACCTGTCAGGCAGTGAGAAAGCGGTACAGGTAAAGGTCAAAACCCTGCCGGAAGCCACCTTCGAAGTGGTGCACTCACTGGCGAAATGGAAACGTAAAACGTTGGGTAGCTACGATTTTGGCGCCGGTGAAGGCCTGTATACCCATATGAAAGCGCTGCGTCCTGATGAAGATCGTCTGAGCGCGATCCATTCAGTCTACGTCGATCAATGGGACTGGGAGCGGGTGATGGGCGATGGCGAGCGCAGCCTGGATTACCTGAAAAGCACCGTGAGCAGCATTTATGCGGCGATTAAGGCCACCGAAGTTGAAGTGAGCCGCGAATATGGTTTAACGCCGTTCCTGCCGGAGCAGATTCATTTTGTGCACAGCGAAACCCTGCTGCAACGCTACCCAGAACTGGATGCCAAAGGCCGTGAGCGGGCGATCGCCAAAGAACTGGGCGCGGTATTTCTGATCGGGATCGGCGGTAAGCTGTCACACGGCAAATCACACGATGTTCGTGCACCGGATTATGATGACTGGACGACACCGGCGGCAGAAGGACTGGCCGGTTTGAACGGTGATATTCTGGTCTGGAACCCGGTATTGCAGGACGCCTTCGAGCTTTCGTCCATGGGCATTCGCGTTGACGCCAGTGCGCTGAAGCGCCAGTTGGCACAAACCGGCGATGAAGATCGTCTGGCACTGGAGTGGCATCAGTCGCTGCTGCGTGGCGACATGCCGCAAACCATCGGTGGCGGTATCGGCCAGTCGCGCCTGGTGATGCTGTTGCTGCAACTGTCGCACATTGGTCAGGTGCAGTGCGGCGTGTGGTCACCGCAAGTGCGTGACGAGGTCGAAGGGCTTCTGTAACAATCAGCGCCGCCAGCGGCGCATCAAGCGGCTTTTCAACCCGGTATCAAAGCGCCAGATATGATCGAAGATGCGCATGATGCCGGGTTTACCATAGCTGGACATCGCCACCGCGTGAAAGCGCTGCTGGTGATTCTGCTGCTGCTGTTTGACCTTCTTTATGACCTCTTCCGGCAACCGCTGGGCAATAAAGTCAGAAATGATCACCGCATCGGCATCAAACCAGCCGCTCTCCGCCATTTTACTCACCGTCGCGTTCAGGCAGGCTGCCAGATCGGTGCCGCCGCGAAACTGCTGGCCGAGAAAACGCACGGCCTGTTCAATACCGCTGGCGGCTGTAAGCTCGTAATGCACTATCTGGTTGGCGAACAGCATGATGTAACAGCGGCGGTTATCCGCCAGCGCAATGCGCAACAGCGCAAGACAAAACGCCTTGGCGCACTGTTCATTGAAACCGCCCATGGAGCCTGAAGTATCGACACAGACGATAAACGGGCCACGCGGCTGCTGATCCTGCTGCTGGTGGGTGACCTGCCGGATCGTTATCTGTTCCTGCCAGACGTCGCCCTGCAGGCGGTAGCTCAATAACTGTTTTTCCAGCAGGCGCCGGTAAAACTCAAATTCCAATTCTTCGATACCCAGCGTGACCAACTCAGGCGGCAGCAGGCGCAGAATATCGTCGCTCTGATGAATGCCGCTGACCTCTTCCGGCAGCGTGGCGGGCACCTGCACCATGACGCGAAAGGGTTCCGGTAAAGCATCCTGTTGCTGTACCGCTTTGGCCTGATAGCTGCGCCCAAGCTGCTGAGCCAGTTTTTTCAGCTCCGGCTGTTGCTGCAGGAAATTGCCATATTCCACCAGCCGCTGATAATCGCCGCGCTGAAGATGGCCTTTGCTCATGTCCCACAGCCGCCCGGCGGCGGTATCGTTTTCCGACAGCAGCGGTTCCAGCGCTCCACTCAGTGCCAGACGCTCCTGCAGCTCCGCCATCAGCTGTTCGCGTTCCTGTTCCAGCAACTGGTGATGCATCATGGTGGCCTGCAGCGTCAGGCTGATACGCCAACGTTGCAGAAACAGGGTCTGGAAACTGTCGTCCAGTGGATGATTGGGCAGATCGGCGGCGTCCACCAGCGAACGGGCCTGCTCATAGAAAGGAGAAACCAGCTGGCGCAGCAGGTCCAGAGTGTCATTGAGGTTATGAAAGAACTGGGTATTGTTCTCTAACTGGCACTGTTGATAGCGGTAAAATTCTTGCGCCAGCGCAGGCGGCACCATGGCTTCATGCAGACGCTGTTTCAGCTGCAGCTTCCAGCGCGGCAGGTCGCGATCCAGTGCCCGGCGGATCGCCGGAAACTTCTTGAAGAAAATCGACAGCTGCGGAGCAGCCAGCATGCCGATGATCATCTCCTCGATCAGTTCACCTTCGGTGATCGCCAGCAGCAGATCGAGCGTTTCCAGGCTGAGCATGCTTACTGACCGCGCATCTGCTGGTGCTGCTGTTTGATTTGTTCCGCCACCTGCAACAGGCTGGCCTCAATTTTTGCCAGCCTCGCGGCCGGGGTAAACAGGCAGGGCTGATGCTGACTGAACAACCGGCGCTGCTCCGCCAGCCGCTGAGCCAACTGGTCCATTTCGTCGAGCATCGTCTGAGGCGTTCCCCCGGTCTTTATCCCTGGCAGGGCCAGTAGCGAAGGCTGACGGCTGACGTCCAGCACCGTCAGATGTAGCTTTTCGTCCACTTCCAGATCGATCTGCTGGGCAAAGCCGATGCCGTTCAGTTTGGCGCGCACGTCGCCGCCTTTTTGCAGCCAGTTTTCCAGCACGCTGTTTTCGATACTCAGATGGTTGACCTGAATATCATGCAGCTGCAGCGGCTTTTGCAGCAACAGCGTCAGGGAGCCGGTGCCGAGCGGCGTAGCCAGGGCAAACTGCGGCTTTCGGCTGAACATGCCGCCTTTTTTCACCAGTGTGATCGCCTGGCTGTCGCTCTGCTGTTGTTGGTGCTGCAGCCAGCGGGTGTGGATCTGTTGCAGCTGGATCAGCAGCGTTTGCTGTTGGTAGGCTGACTCGTTCAGCAACTGTTCTACTTGCTGCTGCAGCAGTTTCAGCGAGGTGAGATCGTGCCACAGGCAGTCTTTCAGCAGCAGCAGGTCGATCGGGGCCACGGCGTCGCGACCACTGAAAAAGGCGCAGGCCTGCAACAGACGCAATGCCTTTTTCCATCGGCGATCGGAAACGTAAGGGGCATGATCCAGCGCATCCAGCCGCTGACGCAGTTGGAATATCAGTTCGAAGCAGCTTTCAGGCAGCTTGATTTTGTCGATCTGCGATTGCCACTGATGATACTCCTCGTCGGTGATGCTCAGGGCTTCAGGCACCGGGTTTTCATTCTCGTTCTGGCGGCTGACCAGCAACGAGCGAAAGTTCTGTTTGTCCTGCACTTTGTCCAGCCACAGGCGTATCAGCATGCGGTCGTACAGCGCTTCCAGGCTGCTGTCGGCTTCCGGCAATTCGTTGGAGGCCGTGACCAACAGCCGCAGGGGGATCGGCTCCTCCGCGTTGCCGTTGCGGAAGCGACGTTCGTTGATCGCGGTCAGCAGGGTGTTGAGGATTGCCGGGCCGGCTTTCCAGATTTCATCCAGAAACACGATTTCCGCTTCAGGCAGATAGCCGGCGGTCAGGCGCTGATAGCGGCCTTCGTCTTTTAACGCCTGGATGGATAATGGGCCGAACACCTCTTCTGGCGTCGAGAAGCGCGTCATCAGGTATTCAAAGGAGCGCGCATGGCGAAAGGCGAATTTTAACCGTCGTGCAATCAGGCTTTTGGCAATGCCCGGTGGACCAAGCAGGAACACGCTTTCACCGCTGAGCGCCGCCAGCAGACACAGGCGAATGGCGTCCTGCCGTTCATAAAGACCGCTCTCCAGCGCGCTGCTGAGGCGGGAAATCCGTTCTGCAAGAAGTGATGATGGCGCCATATTATTGTCGTGTTGTCCGAGAGTTAGCCAATCTTGGTGGATAATCCGATGATAAACCACCATTATTTTTAATGGTATAGCTTGTTGATTAGTAAAATTTTTCTATTATCAAAAGAGCGGCCGGTTCACATTTTGTTTATTTTTTGGGTCTGATATAAGAGTAGGCAAGCAGTATAAATCGTGCATACTGTGCGCCTTTTAGTGGGCGTAACGGATCTTAGAGCCCGTATCTCTGGCTGATGCGGATGCATCGCTAACGGATGTTCTAATAAAGAAACGAATTATGAGCACAGAGCATAAACAGTCCTTATCGGCGGTAACCCTGGCGGCAATTGGGGTGGTTTACGGTGATATCGGCACCAGCCCTCTCTATACTCTCAGAGAGTGTTTCTCCGGCCATTACGGCTTCGATGTTCGTCCAGACGTGGTTTTCGGCTTCCTGTCGCTGATTTTCTGGATGCTGATCATCATTGTTTCCCTCAAATACCTCACCTATGTCATGCGGGCAGATAACGCCGGCGAAGGCGGGATCCTGACGCTGATGTCGTTGGCCGGGCGTCATACTTCAGCGCGCACTACCGCAGTATTGGTGATACTGGGCCTGATTGGCGGCAGCTTCTTCTATGGCGAGGTGGTGATCACCCCGGCGATATCGGTGATGTCCGCGATAGAAGGGTTGGAAATCGCCGCTCCGTCGCTCGATGGCTATATCGTTCCTCTGTCGATTCTGGTGCTGACGCTGCTGTTCGCCATCCAGAAACACGGTACCGGCAGCGTCGGTAAGCTCTTTGCACCGGTGATGCTGCTGTGGTTTATCGTTCTGGCGGTGCTGGGGGCGCGCAGCATTATGGCTAACCCGGAAGTGTTGCAGGCGTTGAACCCGAAATGGGCGCTGAACTTCTTTATTGAATATAAGAAGGTTTCGTTCTTTGCGCTGGGTGCGGTGGTGCTGTCGATTACCGGCGTTGAAGCGTTGTACGCCGATATGGGCCACTTCGGCAAATTCCCTATTCGCCTGGCCTGGTTCACCGTGGTGTTGCCTTCGCTGGTACTGAACTATTTTGGCCAGGGCGCTCTGCTGCTGAAAAACCCGGAGGCGATCAAGAACCCGTTCTTCCTGTTGGCACCGGACTGGGCGCTGATCCCGTTATTAATTCTGGCGACGCTGGCCACGGTTATCGCCTCACAGGCGGTGATCTCCGGCGTGTTCTCCCTGACCCGCCAGGCGGTGCGCCTGGGGTATCTGTCGCCGATGCGCATCATCCACACTTCTGAAATGGAATCCGGCCAAATCTACATTCCGGTGATCAACTGGACGCTGTATATCGCGGTGGTGCTGGTGATTGTCGGTTTCGAACACTCCAGTAATCTGGCGGCGGCCTACGGCATCGCCGTGACCGGCACCATGGTGCTGACCAGTATTCTGGTGACGTCGGTGGCGATTAAAAACTGGCACTGGAATCGCTTCTTCGCCGTCGGCATTCTGGTTGTCCTGCTGATTATCGACATCCCGATGTTCTCCGCCAACGCCCTGAAGCTGTTCTCGGGCGGTTGGCTGCCGCTGATGTTGGCGCTGGTGATGTTCATCATCATGACCACCTGGAAGAGCGAACGTTTCCGCCTGCTGCGCCGCATGCACGAGCACGGCAATTCTCTGGAGGCGATGATCGCCTCGCTGGAAAAATCGCCGCCGGTGCGGGTGCCTGGCACCGCCGTCTTTATGTCACGCGCCATCAACGTGATCCCTTTTGCGTTGCTGCATAACCTAAAGCACAACAAGGTGCTGCACGAACGAGTGGTGTTGTTGACGTTGCGTACTGAGGATGCACCTTACGTTCACAACGTGCGGCGAGTCACCATCGAACAGCTGTCACCGACCTTCTGGCGGGTGGTGGCCAGCTATGGCTGGCGCGAAACGCCGAACGTTGAAGAAGTGTTCCACCGCTGCGGGCTGGAAGGGCTGCCGTGCCGGATGACGGAAACCTCATTCTTTATGTCGCACGAATCGTTGATCCTGACGAAACGGCCGTGGTACCTGTTCCTGCGCGGCAAGCTGTTTATAGCATTGAGTCGCAATGCGCTACGTGCGCCGGACCAGTTTGAGATCCCGCCCAATAGGGTGATCGAGCTGGGAACCCAGGTCGAGATTTAACGCCCATCAAGGGCTCAGCAACCGCTGGGCCCTTTCTGTTTATGTTCTCGGTAACACGAGCGAAACGTTTCGATGACGATCACACTTCTGCATTATCCCGGTTGCCTTCTACTGACGTTTTTTTAAACTCCAGACACAAGCGAAACGTTTCGCTGGCGGAATGAGAAGAACAAGATGAAAAAAGGCGTGTTGCTGAATGCTGATGTCTCTGCCGTGGTTTCCCGTCTCGGTCATACCGATCAGATAGCTATCGGCGATGCCGGGCTGCCTATTCCGGCGGCCACACAGCGTATCGATTTGGCGCTGACCCAGGGGGTGCCGACTTTTCTACAGGTACTAGAGGTAGTGACGCAGGAGATGCAGGTCGAAAGCGCCATTCTGGCGGAAGAGATCGTTAAGCAAAATCCGCAGCTTCATAGCGCGTTATTGGCTCAGCTGACCGAACTTGGCCAACGCCAGGGGAAGAGCATCAGCCTGAGCTATATCAGCCACCAGGCTTTTAAAGCACAAACGGAACACTGCCGTGCGGTGATCCGCAGCGGGGAATGTTCGCCCTACGCGAACGTGATCCTTTGCGCTGGCGTAACTTTCTGAGGCATCTATGCAACCTTTACTGCAACTGAAAGGGATCGATAAAGCCTTTCCCGGCGTGAAGGCGCTTTCCGGCGCTGCGCTCAGCGTGTACCCGGGCAAGGTGATGGCGCTGGTGGGGGAAAACGGCGCCGGAAAATCCACCATGATGAAGGTGCTGACCGGCATTTATAACAAAGACGCCGGCAGTCAGTACTTTCTCGGTAAAGAGGTGGCGTTTAACGGCCCAAAGGATTCGCAGGAAGCGGGCATCGGCATCATCCATCAGGAACTGAACCTGATCCCGCAATTGACGATTGCGGAGAACATCTTCCTCGGGCGTGAGTTCGTTAACCGTATCGGCCGCATCGACTGGAAGCGCATGTATGCCGAAGCAGACAAACTGCTCGCGCGACTGAACCTGAGTTACAGCAGCCACCGGCTGGTGGGGGAGCTGTCGATCGGCGATCAGCAAATGGTGGAAATCGCCAAGGTGCTGAGCTTCGAATCGAAAGTCATCATTATGGATGAGCCGACGGATGCGTTGACCGATACCGAGACCGCCTCTTTATTTAAAGTGATCAATGAATTGAAGGCCGAAGGGCGAGGGATTGTTTACATCTCCCACCGGCTGAAAGAGATTTTTGAAGTTTGCGATGACGTCACGGTGTTTCGTGACGGGCAGTTTATCGCCGAGCGTCCGGTCAGCGAGCTGCAGGAAGATTCACTGATAGAAATGATGGTCGGCCGCAAGCTGGAAGAACAATACCCGCGCCTCAATCAGCCGCGCGGTGAAAAACGTCTGGAGGTCAGCCAGGTTTCCGGCCCGGGCGTGCATGACGTCAGCTTTACGCTGTACCGTGGCGAAATTCTTGGCGTCGCCGGGCTGATGGGCGCCGGGCGAACCGAGCTGATGAAAATTCTCTACGGGGCCGCACCACGCAAGGCCGGTACGGTCAGCCTTGATGGGCGTCAGGTGGTCACTCATTCGCCACAGGATGGCCTGGCGAACGGCATTGTGTATATCTCCGAAGACCGCAAGCGCGATGGTCTGGTGTTGGGGATGTCGGTGAAGGAAAACATGTCGTTGACCGCACTGCGTTATTTCAGCCGTGCCGGCGGCAGCCTGAAACAGGCCGAAGAACAGCAGGCCGTGGGCGATTTTATCCGCTTGTTCAATATCAAAACGCCGTCGATGGAGCAGCCGATAGGCCTGCTTTCCGGCGGCAATCAGCAAAAAGTGGCAATCGCCCGCGGTTTGATGACGCGGCCAAAGGTGTTGATCCTCGATGAGCCGACTCGCGGTGTCGACGTCGGCGCTAAAAAAGAGATCTATCAGTTAATTAACCAGTTCAAGCAGGAAGGTCTGAGCATCATTCTGGTGTCGTCGGAAATGCCGGAGGTGATGGGCATGAGCGACCGCATTCTGGTGATGCACGAAGGACACCTCAGCGGCGAGTTCCCTATTGAACAGGCCACCCAGGAAGCGTTGATGGCTGCGGCCGTTGGCAAGCAATACGGCGTAAAGCAGGAGTAATCAGATATGAGTTCCCAGAGTGTGGCAAAGCGCTGGTTCAGTAAAGAGTGGCTGTTAGAGCAAAAATCACTGATTGCTCTGCTGGTGCTGATCGCCGTGGTCTCTTCAATGAGCCCGAATTTCTTCACCCTAAATAACCTGTTCAATATTCTGCAGCAAACCTCGGTTAACGCCATTATGGCGGTGGGGATGACGCTGGTGATCCTCACTTCCGGTATCGATTTGTCGGTGGGATCGCTACTGGCGTTGACCGGTGCGGTAGCGGCATCGATCGTGGGCTTTGAAGTCAACGCGGTGGTGGCCGTGGCGGCGGCACTGGCATTGGGGGCCGCGGTCGGCGCCTGTACCGGGGTGATCGTTGCCAAGGGCAAGGTGCAGGCATTTATCGCGACGCTGGTGATGATGCTGCTGTTGCGCGGGGTCACCATGGTGTACACCAACGGCAGCCCGGTGAACACCGGCTTTACCGACGTGGCCGATACGTTCGGCTGGTTCGGCATCGGCCGCCCGCTGGGCGTACCAACCCCCATCTGGATCATGGCGATCGTCTTTATCGCCGCTTGGTACATGCTGCATCATACCCGCCTGGGCCGCTATATTTATGCCCTGGGCGGCAACGAGGCGGCGACCCGCCTGTCCGGCATCAGCGTCGATAAAGTGAAGATTATCGTTTATTCGCTTTGCGGTTTGTTGGCGGCGTTGGCGGGCGTGATCGAAGTGGCACGCCTGTCTTCCGCACAGCCGACCGCCGGGACCGGTTATGAGTTGGACGCCATTGCCGCCGTCGTGCTGGGCGGTACCAGCCTGGCCGGTGGCAAGGGCCGCATCGTTGGCACCTTGATCGGGGCGCTGATCCTTGGCTTCCTGAACAACGGATTGAATTTACTGGGTGTTTCTTCTTACTACCAAATGATCGTGAAGGCAGTGGTGATACTGCTGGCGGTTCTGGTAGAGAACAAAAGCAACAAATAACCTCCCCCTACAGGAATCACGATGATGAAAATGAAAAAACTGGCAATTTTGGCTTCAGCCTTCGCACTGAGCGCCACCCTGAGCGCTAACGCGCTGGCGAAAGACACCATTGCGCTGGTGGTTTCCACGCTGAACAACCCGTTCTTTGTCTCAATGAAAGAGGGGGCGCAGCAGGAAGCCAACAAGCTGGGTTACAACCTGGTGGTGTTGGATTCGCAGAATAACCCGGCGAAAGAGCTGGCTAACGTGCAGGATCTGATGGTGCAGGCACCTAAACTGCTGCTGATTAACCCAACCGATTCCGATGCGGTCGGCAACGCCATCAAGATGGCCAATCAGGCCAAAATCCCGGTCATCACGTTGGACCGCGTGGCAAGCAAGGGCGAAGTGGTCAGCCATATCGCTTCGGATAACCGCGTTGGCGGCAAAATGGCCGGCGATTTCATTGCCAAAAAAGTGGGTGCAGACGCTAAAGTGATCCAGTTGGAAGGGATTGCCGGTACCTCCGCGGCCCGTGAGCGTGGCGAAGGCTTTAAACAGTCGCTGGATCAGAATAAATTCAAACTGTTGGCCAGCCAGCCGGCGGATTTCGATCGTACCAAAGGCCTGAACGTGATGCAGAACCTGCTGACCGCTCACCCGGATGTGCAGGCGGTGTTTGCCCAGAACGATGAAATGGCGCTGGGTGCCCTGCGTGCGCTGCAAACCGCCGGTAAAACCGACGTGGTCGTGGTAGGCTTCGACGGCACCGCCGACGGCGTGAAAGCGGTCGAAGGTGGCAAGCTGGCGGCAACCGTCGCGCAGCGTCCGGATCAGATCGGCGTGATCGGCGTAGAAACGGCCGATAAAGTGCTGAAAGGCGAGAAAGTGTCGGCTACCATTCCGGTGGATTTGAAACTGGTCACCCAATAAGTCATATCAGCGCCATCAAAACGGGGCGTTTATGATGGCGCGCAATTCAGGAATCAATGCGATGGCAACAGGTAAGCTGGTGGTTCTGGGCAGCATCAATGCCGACCATATCCTTAATATCGAGCAGTTTCCCCGTCCGGGCGAAACGGTGATCGGGAAGCAGTATAAAGTGGCGTTTGGCGGCAAAGGCGCAAACCAGGCGGTGGCGGCTGGGCGCAGCGGTGCAGATATCGCTTTTATCGCCTGCGTGGGTGCTGATGACATCGGCGAACGTGTGCGTCAGCAACTGGCGAGCGATCGCATTGATACTCAACCGATAGAAGCCATTGCCGACAGCACCACGGGCGTTGCGCTGATTTTCGTTAATGCGGAAGGCGAGAACGTAATCGGCATCGATGCCGGTGCCAATGCTGCCGTAACCCCCGACTATCTGGCCCGTTATCAACAAAAGATTATCGATGCCGAGGCGCTGCTGATGCAACTCGAATCCCCGTTGGATACCGTTATTGCCGCAGCCCAACTGGCGAAACAGCACCAGACTCAGGTGATCCTCAACCCGGCGCCGGCCCGCGAGCTACCGGACGAGCTACTGGCGACTGTCGATATGATTACGCCAAACGAAACCGAAGCTCAGCGCCTGACCGGTATTGCGGTCAATGACGATAATGATGCCGCGCGTGCCGCTCAGGCGTTGCACGATAAAGGTATCGCAACGGTGATCATCACCCTTGGTAGCCGTGGCGTGTGGCTGAGTGAGAACGGCAACGGCAAACTGGTGCCCGGTTTCAAGGTTAAAGCGGTCGATACCATCGCCGCCGGTGATACCTTCAACGGGGCGCTGGTCACGGCGTTGCTGGAAGGCAAAATCATGGCGGATGCGGTGCGTTTTGCTCATGCGGCGGCGGCAATTGCGGTGACCCGTCCTGGCGCCCAACCTTCTGTGCCCTGGCGCGAAGAGATTGACGCCTTCTTGCAGCAGCAGGAGTAATCCCCTTGGCCACCATGAAAGATGTCGCCCGCCTGGCGGGCGTTTCAACCTCGACGGTTTCGCACGTCATTAATAACAATCGCTTTGTCAGCGACAGCGTGCGAGCCAAAATCATGGCGGCCGTAGAACAACTGAACTATGCGCCCTCCGCCCTGGCGCGCAGCCTCAAACTGAATCAGACCAGAACCATCGGCATGCTGGTTACCTCCAGCAACAACCCCTTCTATGCCGAGGTGGTGCGCGGCGTCGAGCGCAGTTGCTATGAGCGCGGCTACAGCTTGATCCTGTGCAATACCGAAGAAGATGCCGCGCGCATGAATCGCAACATGGAAACGCTGCTGCAAAAACGTGTCGATGGCCTGCTGTTAATGTGTACCGAAAACCATCGGCCATCGCAGGATGCGCTGAGTCGCTATCCGTCTCTACCAATAGTGATGATGGACTGGGCGCCGTTCGAAGGGGCTAACGACATCATCCAGGACAACTCTTTGTTGGGTGGTGAGATGGCGACCGATCATCTGATCGCTCGCGGGTATCGCAAAATCGCCTGCATCGCTGGCCCACAGGATAAAACCACTGCACGCCATCGACTGGAAGGCTACCGCAGCGCCATGCAGCGTGCTGGGCTGGCGATCCTGCCGGGGTATGAGGTGCACTGCGATTTTGAATTTGAAGGCGGTGTCATCGCCATGAAACAGCTGTTGGCCTTGGCTGAGCCACCCCACGCGGTGTTCGCCGGCAACGACGCGGTCGCGGTGGGGGCTTACCAGGCGTTGTATCAGGCTGGGTTATCGGTACCGCAGGACATGGCGGTGATGGGTTACGATGATATCGAACTGGCCAAATACCTTGCGCCACCGCTAAGTACTATCCATCAACCGAAAGATTCGCTGGGCGAGTTGGCGATCGATGCGCTGATCAATCGCCTGCAGAACCCGGAGCGTGAAGCTCAGGTTCTGGTACTGACCCCTGAGCTGGTGGAACGTGCCTCGGTCGGTCGCCGCTAGCTGCTGGCCTTGGCTTCTTTCTTGCTGTCACGGCCGCTGATCAGGTTGCGACCATCCTTCCTTTTTAACAGCATGAACACAAACGCCGACGCCAGGGTGACAATCCCCATGGTAATAAAGGTGTAGTGGAAGTGATCGACCATGGTGCCGAGCGACATAGACTCATAGAAACGCAGCACCGCCGCGCTGATCGCCACGCCGAAGCTGATGGAAAGCTGCTGAGTGACCGCCAGCACGCTGTTGCCGGAACTGGCATTGGCATCGTTTAAGTCCGCCAGGCTGATGGTATTCATGGCGGTGAATTGCGTAGACATCGCCATCCCCAGCACGAACAGCGGCAGGATCATCAACCATAGCGGCATTCCCGGGCTTTGTAATGCAAACTGGGCGATCAGCACGCCGATAATCAACGTGATGCCAACCAGCGTTTTGCGATAGCCGAACCAGCGCAGCACTTGAGTCACGGTGGATTTCGCCATCAGTGAGCCGACGGCCGTCGGTGCCATCATGCAGCCCGCAATAATCGCCGAATAACCGAAACCGACCTGCAGCATCAGCGGCATCAGAAACGGCACGCAGCCGGTGCCCAGACGCGAGGCTACATTGCCGGCAATGCCCACCGAGAAGGTTCGGGTCTGGAATAAATCCAAACCAATCAGCGGCTGAGGGTGTCTGCGGGCGTGAGCGATATAGCCGAACAGCATCACCACGCCGCTGAGCAGAATACCCAGTGAGATATAGCTGGCCAGCACCTGTTCCCCGAACAGCTCAAGCCCGGTAGAAACCAGCACCAGGCTCAGGCCAAACAGCATAAAGCCGAGGAAATCGAAGCGACGCTTGGGGGTGGTGAAGTCTGGCATGTATTTACGTGCATAAAAGATGCCGAGCAGGCCAATCGGGATGTTGATCAGAAAAATCCAGTGCCAGGTGGCGTAGGTGACCAGCCATCCCCCCAGCATCGGCCCCATGATCGGCCCAACCAATCCTGGCATGGTCACGAAGTTCAGTACCGGCAACAGCTCGCTGCGCGGGTAGGCGCGCAGCAGGGCCAAACGTGCCACCGGCATCATCATCGCACCCCCGACGCCCTGAATGACACGTGAGGTTACCAGCACGCTTAGCGTTGGGGAAAGCGCGCACAGCAGCGAACCGAGAGTAAATAGCGAAACCGCAAAGATAAACACCCGCCGGGTACCGAAACGGTCTGCCAGCCAGCCACTGACCGGGATCAGCATGGCAACCGTCAAGGTATAGCTGATCACGGCTGATTGCATCGCCAGTGGCGAACGCTCCAGACTTTGCGCTATTGCAGGCAACGCAGTGTTGAGGATAGTGGCGTCCAACGCCTGCATAAAGAACGCCATTGCGGCGATCCAGGGGAGCCCTGCCATACTGCGCGCGGATTTAGTCATTTTGATTCCCGGTTAACTGTCGTATTCGTCCCTTCATTGTTCTTCTATATATATAAGTAGGGCATGAGTTAGTCTTTCTCTCTGAGCAACACCTGGCAGGCAGCTAGTGCCCCTGCACCGTCGCCGGCGAGTATCGCATCGACAATGGCCTGATGGTTCTGGAGCTTAATTACTTCGTTACCGGTGATGGCGCGGAAGTAACTTTGATACACCGAACTGAACAGGTTGGCGAATGAGGTTAGAAACGGATTACCGCTGGCCTCATAGATAAGCTGGTGGAACTGGGTATCGACCTGGATCCAGTGCTCGCGGTCGAAGTGAACATGCAGTGCCCGCATCTCCGCCATTAGTTCAGCCAGCCGTGTGGTTTGCTGATTACTGGCGTTAACCGCCGCCAGCGAACAGGCCTGGGGCTCCAGCGAGGTGCGCAGGATAAGAAAGTGCTGCATCACCTGATCGAAGTTCTCTTTGGTCATCCACCAGGTCAACAAATCCTGATCGAGAAAGTTCCACTGGCTTTGCGGCATGACCCGGGTGCCGATGCGCGGACGGGGGAGCAGCATGCCTTTGGCGGCCAGCATCTTCACCGCTTCACGTACCGCGGTGCGGCTAACGCCAAATTGTTCCCCTAGTTCCATCTCTCCGGGCAGGATACTGCCGGCCTGATAATCGCCTGCCAGAATTTGTTGGCCGAGCTTTTCTGCAAGTAGATAAGAAAGATTGCGTTGGGCGGCCTGTTGTTGAGCATTAAATTGCATGGCTGCGAGTCCTTACTGACATTGTTACTCTTATTTTACTCTACGGATCGCCAGCTTTTGTCGCTGATTTCCGGAAAAAGTGACGAAAACGCTGGCTTGTGCAGCGTTTTGTCGAAAAATACCGCGCTTGAAAAGTTTTTTGCATTTAGGGGTTGCGGCCTTCTGAGAACTCCCTATAATGCGCCT